>CABXYN010000004.1 GCA_902516395.1 uncultured Pelagibacteraceae bacterium
TTTTAGAATCTTTAATTAAGTTTGTATTTACAATTTTAAGGATACCCTCAGAATTTGAGACTATTTGAGATTCTTGTTTTACAGATGCTGTTCCACCGACGTGAAAAGTTCTCATTGTTAGTTGAGTTCCAGGTTCTCCAATTGATTGTGCTGATATCATACCGATCGCCTCACCAACATGAACCATTTTACCTCTAGACAGGTCTCTTCCATAACACGTCGCGCATACACCTTCTTTAGAGCTACATGTCATAACAGAGTATACTTTCAACAGCTTAACTCCAGCCGCATCTATCTTTTCACATGCGGCTTCATCTATCATAACTTCTTTTTTAATTATAACATCACCTGTTAATGGGTTTTTTACTTCTTGCGCAGTAACTCTTCCAAGAGCACGCTCTGATAGACTTACCATAATGTTTCCACCTTCTAGAACTTCTGTAAGTTCAATAGATCCAGGATTATCACATTTTAATTTTGTTACTGTTAAATCTTGAGCAACATCACATAATCTTCTTGTTAAGTAGCCTGAACTTGCAGTTTTAAGCGCTGTATCAGCTAAACCTTTTCTGGCTCCGTGTGTTGAATTAAAATACTCTAAAGCAGTTAGACCTTCTTTAAAATTGGATGTAATTGGAGTTTCAATAATTTCACCTGACGGTTTAGCTATCAAACCTCTCATCCCAGCTAGCTGTTTCATTTGAGCTGCTGAACCTCTTGCTCCACTATCAGCCATCATAAATACTGAATTAATTTTTAACCCATCCTTTGTTACTTCTGTAGCTGAAATTTTTTTCATCATTTCAGAAGCAACTCTGTCAGTGCATTTAGACCAAGCATCTATTACTTTATTATATTTTTCACCTCGTGTTATTAGGCCCTCTGAATATTGACCTTCATAGTCAGCAATTAATTTTTTTGTTTCATCTATAAGTTGTTCTTTATTATCTGGAATTAATAGATCATCTTTTCCAAACGAAATTCCAGCTTTGAAAGCATGTTTAAATCCTAAGTCTTTTAATTTATCACAAAATATTACAGTACTTTTTTGCCCTGAAAATCTAAAAACATGATCAATAACTTCAGAAACAATTTTTTTTGGTAATAATCTGTCAATTAAAGAAAATTTATTATTCACATTTTTTGGAATTATATTTGATAATAAAAATCTTCCAGCAGTGCTTATGTGCTTTTCAAACTTGGTGTTACCTTTTTCATCTACTGTTTCAAATCTAGACACTATTCTTGAATGTACTTTAATTTGTCCTGTTTCTAATGCGTGTTCTATTTCACAGGTATTAACAAAATATCCGTCTACTCTCTCTGTTTGAACTGGAGGTTGAGATAAATAATAAATACCTAAAATCATATCCTGACTGGGAACAATTATAGGCTTACCATTAGATGGGCTTAAAATATTATTTGTCGACATCATTAATACCCTTGCTTCTAACTGAGCCTCTAAACTCAATGGTACGTGTACTGCCATTTGATCTCCATCAAAATCAGCGTTAAATGCAGCACAAGTTAATGGATGAAGTTCTATTGCATTACCTTCAATTAGTTTTGGTTCAAAAGCTTGAACTCCTAATCTGTGAAGCGTTGGTGCTCTATTTAATATTACTGGGTGTTCTCTTACGATTAATTCCAGAGCATCCCAAACCTCAGTTCTTTCTTTTTCAACTAACTTTTTTGCTTGCTTAATTGTAGAGGCTAAACCAAGTTTATTTAAGCGCGCGTACAAGAAAGGTTTGAATAACTCCAAAGCCATTTTTTTTGGTAATCCGCATTCATGTAATTTTAAATCTGGACCAACAACAATTACTGATCTACCAGAATAATCAACTCTTTTTCCTAAAAGATTTTGTCTAAACCTTCCTTGTTTACCTTTAAGCATTTCAGCTAAAGATTTAAGTGGTCTTTTGCCAGTTCCAGTTATAACTCTTCCTCTTCTTCCATTGTCAAATAGTGCATCAACAGATTCTTGAAGCATTCTCTTTTCATTTCTCACAATTATGTCGGGTGCTTTTAGATCTATTAGTCTTTTTAATCTATTATTTCTGTTTATAACTCTTCTGTACAAATCATTTAAGTCAGAAGTTGCAAAACGACCTCCATCCAAAGGAACTAACGGTCTCAATTCTGGTGGTATAACAGGAACTGTTGTGAGAATCATCCATTCAGGTTTATTTCCTGTTTCGATAAATGATTCTATTAATTTTAATCTTTTTATAGATCTTTCTTCATTAACCTTTGATTTTGTCTCTTTAATATTTTTAATTAGTAATTCTCTTTCTTCCTCTAAATTTATTGATTTAAGAATTTCAAGTATCGCTTCTGCGCCTATTCCTGCTGTAAATGCTTCTTCTCCGTAATCATCCTGATATTTGATAAGCTCCTCCTCACCCAACAATTGGTTTTTCTTCAAGCCTGTTAACCCAGGTTCAATTACAATGAAATTTTCAAAATACAATACTCTCTCAACTTCTTTAAGCTTCATATCTACAACTAATGAAATTCTACTTGGCAAAGATTTTAAAAACCAAATATGAGCTACTGGTGTTGCCAAATTGATATGACCCATTCTTTCTCTTCTTACATTTGATTTTGTTACTTCAACTCCACATTTTTCGCAGATAATACCTCTAAACTTCATTCTTTTGTATTTGCCACACAAACATTCATAATCTTTGATTGGTCCAAAAATTCTTGCACAAAATAGACCATCTTTCTCTGGTCTGAATGTTCTATAATTTATTGTTTCAGGCTTTTTTATTTCTCCAAATGTCCATGATTTAATTTTTTCAGGGCTTGCTAAAGTAATTTTAATGCTATTAAAATTTTGTGCTTCTGAAATTTCTGATGATTTAAATAAATCTGATAATTCTTTGCTCATATACTAATTTAACTCCACATTTAATGCTAAAGACTTAATTTCTTTTACCAGTACGTTAAATGACTCGGGTATACCGGACTCAAAGTTTTCTTCGCCTTTTACGATTGTTTCATAGACTTTTACTCTACCGGCAACATCATCTGATTTGACTGTTAATATTTCTTGCAATGTATAAGAAGCACCATATGCTTCAAGAGCCCATACCTCCATTTCTCCAAACCTTTGACCACCCAGCTGCGCCTTACCACCAAGTGGTTGCTGCGTAACTAAACTATATGGACCTGTCGATCTTGCATGTATTTTATCTTCTACTAGGTGATGCAATTTAAGCATATAAATAATTCCAACTGTAACTGGTCTATCAAATTTTTCACCAGTTCTTCCATCCCATAAAGTTGTTTGACCTGATTTAGGTAAATTTGCTAATTCTAACATTTCAGTCACATCTCTTTCTTTGGCTCCATCAAATACAGGAGTTGAAATTGGTACTCCATTTTGAATATTCTGACAAAGATCTTTAAATTCAGTATTTGTTAAATTGTCAATATTTTCTTTATAAACTTCATTTCCATAGACTGATTTTAAAAATTTTGAAATTTTTTCCTCTTTTTCAACTTCTTTCTGATTTTTATTAATTAAATCAGTTAATTGTTCACCAAGTTCTTTGCATGACCATCCTAAATGAGTTTCTAAAATTTGACCTACATTCATCCTACTTGGTACACCGAGTGGATTTAAAACTATGTCGACTGGCTTTCCATTTTCTCTATAAGGCATGTCTTCTACAGGTACTATCTTACTCACAACACCTTTGTTTCCATGTCTTCCTGACATCTTATCTCCAGGTCTTAATCTTCTTTTTATCGCTACAAATACTTTAACCATCTTCATAACACTAGGTAATAGATCATCTCCTTGTCTAATTTTTATGACTTTATCTTCAAATCTATCTTGTATATCTTTTTTTGCATTTTCATACTGTGCTCTTAATTGACTTAAAGTATCAGCATTTTTTTCATCAATTATTGAGATTTTAAACAAATCTGAAACTAATAAATTAAAAATAATTTCCTCATTTAAAATAGTTCCTATATCGTAATTTTTAATTTTTTTTGACAACTTCGTATTTGTTAAAATTGAAACCGCCCTTTGCTTAATGCTTCTCTCTAAGATTTCTTCTTCAACATTCTTGTCTTGTTGCACACTTTCAATTTCTGCTCTTTCGATTGTTATAGATCTTTCATCTTTTTCAATTCCATGTCTATTGAAAACTCTTACATCAACTACTGTTCCACCACTACCACTTGGCATTTTGAGCGAGGTATCAGTAACATCAATAGCTTTTTCTCCAAAAATTGATCTTAAAAGTTTTTCTTCAGGGCCTGATGCAGAATCTCCTTTAGGTGTAACTTTACCAACTAATATGTCACCAGGCTTCACTTCAGCTCCAATATACACAATGCCAGATTCGTCAAGATTTTTGAGAGCCTCTTCGTTTATGTTTGGAATATCCCTAGTTATATCTTCTTCCCCTAATTTAGTGTCTCTCGCCATAACTTCATATTCTTCTATGTGAATTGAAGTAAATACATCATCTGTTACACATCTCTCAGAAATTAAAATTGAATCCTCAAAATTGTAACCTTGCCAGGGCATAAAAGCTACTGTAACATTTTTTCCTAAAGCTAGCTCCCCTGTTTTTGTAGACGGACCATCAGCAATAATATCTCCAGACTTTACTTTATCGCCTACTCTTACTAATGGTTTTTGATTAATACATGTATTTTGATTAGATCTTTTAAATTTTTGAAGATTGTAGATATCTACTCCAGATTGTGAATAATCCTTTTCATTTGATGCTTTAATTACAACTCTTTTTCCATCAATTTTATCAACTATTCCATCTCTTTTTGCCACTATTGTAACTCCCGAGTCTAGAGCTACATCACTTTCTATACCAGTCCCAACTAAAGGTGCCTCAGGTTTTAAAAGTGGTACAGCTTGTCTCATCATATTCGATCCCATTAAAGCTCTATTGGCATCATCGTTTTCTAAAAATGGTATAAGTGATGCTGCAACAGAAACTAGTTGTTTAGGTGATACGTCTATATAGTCAATATTTTCTGGTTTAGATAAAATAAAATCTAGATTAGCTCTACTTGAAACTAATTCTTCCACAAATTTTCCATTTTTATCAATCACTGAATTAGCTTGTGCTATTGTGAATTTTGTTTCCTGCATTGCAGACAAATATTCAATTTTATCTTGTACAACCCCATTCTCAACTTTCTTATAAGGACTCTCAATAAAACCATATTTATTTATTTTTGAATATGTTGAAAGACTATTTATAAGACCTATGTTTGGCCCCTCGGGGGTTTCGATTGGACAGATTCTTCCATAGTGTGTAGGGTGTACATCGCGAACTTCAAATCCTGCACGTTCTCTAGTCAACCCTCCTGGTCCTAACGCTGACACTCTCCTTTTGTGGGTAATTTCAGATAACGGGTTTGTTTGATCCATAAATTGCGATAATTGAGAAGTGGCAAAAAAATCTTTTAAAGAAATTGTTAGGGGTTTTGCATTTATCAAATCTTGTGGCATTGCTGACTCAACATCTAAAGTAGTCATTTTTTCTTTTATAGCTCTTTCCATTCTATAAACACCTATTCTAGCCTGATTTTCAACTAACTCCCCCACAGATCTTACTCTTCTGTTGCCTAAATGATCTATATCATCAACTTCATCTTTACCATCTCTTAGGTCTAACATTTTTTTTATTATTGATAAAATATCATCATTTCTTAAAATTGTTATTTTATCAGAACAATTAAGATCTAATCTGGAATTCATTTTCACTCTACCAACATCAGACAGATCGTATCTCTCTGAGCTAAAAAATAAATTGTTAAAAATTTGAGTGGCAATTTCTATTGTGGGAGGTTCCCCAGGTCTTAAAATTTTATAAATCTCTGTTATTGCGTCATTCTTATTATCATTTTTATCATTTAAAATTGTTTGAAGCAGATAAGGACCTTTGGATATTGAATTTGTTTTGGAAACACTGAATGTCTTAATTTTTTGATCTAATATCTTTTGAATAATAGTTTCATTTAATTCTGTACCAATTTTATATGTATCTTCCTCGATTGTAATATCTTGATGTAAAAATTTACCATATAGAACATTGTTTGATACCAGTATTTCTTTTAATCCCTCATTTTCTAATTTTTTAGCTGTTAGAAAATTAATTTGCTCCCCAACTTTTATTAAAGTTTTTTTACTTTTTGCATCTATAATTTCCTCTGCAAAATTTTTTGCTTTGAAGTTTTCAGGGTCAAATTTTACTTTCCATTTTTTGGTACTTTCGTCATAAGTGTAAATCTCTTTATCATAAAATTCATTTACTATGTCAGATTTTGAATAACCTAGAGCTTGTAGTAAAGTTGATACAAAAATTTTTTTCTTTCTATCAATTCTGAAGTATAAAAAATCTTTAACATCAAATTCAAAATCCAACCAAGAACCTCTATTGGGTATAACTCGACAATTAAATAATAACTTTCCACTTGCATGAGATTTTCCTTTGTCATGGTCAAAAAAGACACCTGGACTTCTGTGCATTTGATTTACAACTACTCTTTGAACACCATTTGTAATAAAAGTACCACTATGCGTCATCATAGGAACTTCTCCCATATAAACTTCTTGCTCTTTGGCAGATAAAATATCTTTAGTATTATTTTCTTGATCAATTTCGTAAACAACAAGTCTTAAGGTGCATTTAAGAGCAGCAGAATAAGTTAAACCTCTAGTTATACATTCATCTACATCAAATTTTGGTTTTTCTAGTCTATAAGATACGTATTCAAGTGTTGCTTTATCATTTAAATCTTCTATTGGAAAAATACTTTTGAAAACTCTATGAAATCCTTTCACTAAGTGCTGTTCTACATCTCCTTTGAAGTCAGTTAGTTCTTTATATGAATTTTTTTGAACCTCAATTAGATTAGGTATAGATAAACTTTCTTTTAATTTTCCAAAACTTTTTCTGATATTTTTTTTTTCTGTAAAAGATAATTCCATAAATATGGTTTACTGAATGTATAAACAATTCAGTAAATAGTTTCTTTCTATTAGTTAATTACTTTAGTTCTACAGTTGCGCCTGCTGCTTCTAGCTTAGCTTTTATTTCTTCTGCATCTTTTTTATTTACACCTGATTTCACTTCTTTAGGTGCAGCTTCTACTAAATCTTTTGCTTCTTTCAATCCTAACTCTGTTACAGCCCTAACTTCTTTAATAACATTAATTTTTTTATCTCCAGCTGCTGTTAACATGATAGTAAACTCATCCTTTTCCTCTGTTGGAGCATCTCCACCAGATACTGCAGGTGCTGCAGCAACTGCAGCAGCAGCTGTTACCCCCCATTTTTCTTCTAATTGTTTTGAAAGCTCTGCCGCTTCAACGACAGTTAAGCTTGATAAATCTTCTATAATTTTATTTAAGTCAGCCATAATAATTTTAATTTGTTCCTAGTTATTTTTTTGATTTTTCGAGCGCTAAAATAGCGATTTTTGAAGCCGGTGCAAGTAAAATACTTGCGATCTTTTGTGCTGGAGACCTAAGAATACCTACTATTTTAGCTCTAGCCTCCTCTAATGATGGCAAAGTCGCTACATTTTTTACTCCAACAACATCTAAAATATCATGCCCCATAATTCCACCCAATATTTTTAAATTTTCATTTTCATTTGAAAATTTTGTCAAAATTTTAGCTGATGTTATTGCATCTTCAGAAAGAGCAACAGCTGTTGGTCCTGAGAATAAATCAGAAAGATCCTTACACTTTGTTTTTTCTAGGGCTAATTTTGTGATTCTATTATTTGTTATTTTAAATTTTATACCATGTTCTCTCATTCTTTTTCTTAGATCATCCAACTGAGTAACATTCAATCCTTGATAGTGAGCAACTATAACTGCCTCAGATTTATCAAATTGAGTTGTCATTTCTTCAATGTACAATTTTTTTTGTTTTTTATTCATCATAATTATAAACTCTTATCCATTTTAATTTTATAAGACACACCCATACTAGATGTAATAAAAACTTGTTTAACAAGATCACCTTTAATTGTTAAATTAGATTTTTCTTTTTCTAGTGATTCTATTACAGCATTATAATTTTTAATTAATTTTTCATCTTCAAATGATTTTTTTCCAATGCTTAAACCAATATTTCCATCTTTATCATTCCTTATTTCAACCTGGCCTGCCTTTGCTTCATTAACAGCTTTTGCTATATCGTTGGTGACAGTCCCTAGTTTTGGATTTGGCATTAACCCTTTTGGGCCCAATACTTTGCCAAGCTTTGAAAGTTTAATCATCATTGAAGGTGTACATATTAATTTTTCAAAATTTAAATCTCCATTTTTAATTTTCTCAATTAATTCATCACCACCAACTATATCTGCATTTACATTTTTAGCTTCCTCATATTTGGTATCTTCACAAACAACTGCTACTTTCACTGACTTACCTGTACCTCCAGGCATATTTACAACTGTTCTTAGATTTATTTCACTTTTTTTTTGTTTATTATTAATTCTAAAACTTAAATCAATAGACTCATCAAACTTAGTTGTACAATTTGTCTTAATTTGACTTAAAATATTATTCAAAGAAACTGATTGCATTTCTTTTGTATTTATAGGAAGTTTTTTGTATCTTTTTGATTTCATTAATCCTTTACCTCTATACCCATTGATCTAGCAGATCCTGCGATTATTTTTACTGCTTCATCTAAATCATGAGCATTCAAATCATCCATTTTTTTTTCTGCTATTTCTTTAAGTTTTTGTTTAGAAATAGAGCCTATTATATTTCTACCTGGTTCTTTTGAACCACTTTTAAGTTTCATTGTCTCTTTTATAAAATGTGATGCAGGTGGTGATTTTATTACAAAATCAAATTTTTTATCTTTATAAACGGTAATTATTACTGGAACAGGTTTTCCGGCAAATGACTTTGTTTTATCATTAAAAGCTTTGCAGAATTCCATAATATTAATTCCCCTTTGACCTAATGCAGGTCCTACCGGAGGAGCAGGGTTTGCTTGACCACCTTTAATTTGTAATTTTACATATCCACTAATTTCTTTTTTTGCCATTAACTTACCTTTTCTACTTGATTATATTCGAGGTCGACTGGTGTTGGACGTCCAAATATTAATACAGAAACTTTTAATCGTAATTTATCCTCGTCAATTTCTTCAACCATTCCATTAAATGATGCAAAAGGTCCATCTATAACTTGAACTTTTTCACCAACGCTATACTCAACACCTGATTTAGGTTGTGCAACACCATCCTTAATCTGACCTAAAATTTTTTCAATTTCTTTATCGGATACTGGTATTGGTGTTCCTTGCGATCCAAGAAAACCACTTACCTTTTTTAGATTTTTAATCATGTGATACAAATTATTATCCATTTCACTTTTTATAAGAACGTATCCCGGGAAGTATTTTTTTTTCCTTTGAACCCTTTTTCCTCTTTTAACTTCTGTAATGTCATGGGTTGGAACAATGATTTCCTCAATTTTTTCAGATATTTTTGCTTTTTCAGCTTCTTCTTTAATTAATTGAGCAACTTTATTTTCAAAACTTGAATGAGATTGAACTATATACCAATTTTTCATCATATGCTTATCTTAAGAATTATGTCGAGTAAAAACTTTAAAATTTGATCTAATAATAAAAAAAACAGAGATGCAAGAACAGCCATGGCAAACACCATAAGTGCACCCTGAACTGTTTCTTTCGCAGTTGGCCAAGTAACTTTGAATGCCTCCTGCTTTACATCCTGTATAAATTTTAAAGGATTTTTCATAATTTCAAACTTTGTTGGCAGGAGCGAAGGGAATCGAACCCCCAACCTCCGGTTTTGGAGACCGGCGCTCTACCAATTGAGCTACACTCCTATTGAGTTTACTCTATAATCTTAGTTACTACTCCAGCTCCTACTGTTCTACCACCTTCTCTAATGGCAAAATTTAGTTTTTCGTCCATTGCTATCGGTGTTATTAATTTTACTGTAAATTTAGCATCATCACCTGGCATTACCATTTCTGTGCCTGATGGCAATTCAACTTCCCCTGTTACATCTGTTGTTCTAAAATAGAATTGAGGTCTGTATTTAGTAAAGAAAGGAGTGTGTCTACCACCTTCTTCTTTCTTTAATACATAAGCTTGTGCCTCAAATTTAGTGTGTGGTTTAATAGATCCTGGTTTGCAAAGTACTTGTCCTCTCTCTACATCAGTTCTTTCAACACCCCTTAAAAGAGCACCAATATTATCGCCTGCCTCACCTGAATCTAGAAGTTTCCTAAACATTTCTACACCAGTGCAAACTGATTTTTTAGTTTCTCTAATTCCAACTATTTCAATTTCTTCACCAGTTTTAATTACTCCAGACTCTACTCTACCTGTTACAACAGTTCCTCTACCAGAAATTGAAAATACATCCTCAACAGGCATTAAAAAATCTTTATCTTTTGGTCTATCAGGTTGTGGAATAAATTCGTCAACAGCTTTCATTAATTCCATTATTGAATTTTTTCCAATTTCGTCATCTTTGCCCTCAACTGCTGCTAAAGCTGAACCTTTGACAATAGGAGTTTTGTCGCCTGGGAATTTGTAAGATGTCAACAAATCTTTAATTTCTTCCTCAACTAAGTCTATCATCTCTTTGTCATCAACTTGATCTACTTTATTTAAATAAACAACAATTGCAGGCACACCTACTTGACGAGCAAGAAGAATGTGCTCTCTTGTTTGTGGCATTGGACCATCTGCAGCATTCACAACTAAAATTGCACCATCCATTTGTGCAGCTCCAGTGATCATATTTTTTACATAGTCAGCGTGACCTGGGCAATCTACGTGTGCGTAATGTCTGTTTGCGGTTTCATATTCTACATGCGCTGTTGAGATTGTTATACCTCTCTCTTTTTCCTCTGGAGCTTTATCAATTTGGTCATATGCGGTAAATTGTGCACCACCAGATTCTGCTAAAACTTTTGTTATCGCAGCAGTTAATGTTGTTTTACCATGGTCAACATGACCAATAGTTCCAATATTACAGTGCGGTTTATTTCTTACAAACTTTTCTTTTGACATTACTTTTTTACCTCTTTTTTTTTTTTTAATTTTTGGAGCGGGTAAAGGGAATCGAACCCTTACATCCAGCTTGGAAGGCTAGCGTTCTACCATTGAACTACACCCGCATCACCCAAGTACACTCCTAATTATTTAAATATTTATTGAATGGTGGAGGGGGAAGGATTCGAACCTTCGAAGACCGAAGTCAACGGGTTTACAGCCCGCCCCATTTGACCGCTTTGGTACCCCTCCCTAATAGCAGAGGAAGCGTCCCCTTGTTCTATAAAGCTTTAAACAACATGCGTTTTATATATTTTTATTGTACAAATGCAATACGTGAATTTGTTAAAAAATAGTATAAAAAGCCTATAAATTCATAAAATATGACACAAAAATCATCCTTTTTTATAGCAGGACGACATGCAGTGGTTGGAGCATTAAAGAACCCTGAAAGAAGAGTTTTAAAAATTTTCTTAACAGAAGAAAGTAAAAAAAATATTCATAAACAAAACCCTAATAAAAACTTGTTAAAAGATGTGAAAGTCTTTTTTAAAACTAAAAAAGAATTAGATAAATACTGCAGAAGCGAAGATATTTTACACCAAGGTTATGTTGCTGAAGTAGAACATTTGGAAACTCCTGAACTTAAAATGTTCATTAAAGAAAAAAACAATTTAACATTTGTTTGTCTGGATGAAGTTACAGATCCAAGAAATATTGGTTCTTTAATTAGGAGTGCAGCATCATTTAATATTGATGGACTTATAGTAAAAGAAAGACATTTTCCAAGTGAAAGTAAATTATTATATAAATCCGCAAGTGGATGTATTGAACACTTAAATATTTTTCAAGTATCAAATATAAATACTACTTTAAAATATTTAAGAGATGAAAATTTTTGGGTTTATGGATTTTCAGCAAATAGTGATAAAAATTTTACAGATGTTAAGTGGGTTGGAAATAATATTTTATTATTTGGATCTGAAGGGCATGGTCTTAATAAACATACGGAAAAATATACAGATTTTTCAGTGAAAATTAGTATAAACAAAAATATTGAGAGTTTAAATATTTCAAACAGCGCGGCAATAGTTTTTCATCATATAAATCAACAAAAATAATTTCTTGATAATATAATAAATGCTATTAAAAAACTCCTCATGCCCTTGTAGCTCAGCTGGTAGAGCAATTGATTTGTAATCAATAGGTCCGCGGTTCGAATCCGTGCGGGGGCACCATTACTCAATAAAATTAATATTTATTATTTTTTGAGAATAAAATTGATTGAAGGTTCGTTTTCACCAACAAAAACTAAGTAATTTTTTTTAGGAATATATATTAAATCTCTGACTCTAGTTCCAACATCAATTTCAAATTTTTTTTTAATCTTTTCACCTTTGGTTAAATTTAACAAATTATAGTCTTTATCAAATATTAAAGGTACTAATTTGGAACCTTTTAAAAATGACAATATATAAATTTTGAATTTATTATATTCTTCGCTGAAAAATGAATCATCTATGATTGTAAGATTTGAAATTCCTAAATATTTTTGTTTAAAATACATGATTGGCTCTATAAAATTTCCCTCAGAATGAGTTTTTAAAAAAGATACACCAGCATCCTTTGATTCACCATATGATGCTAATGGCCATCCATAATTTTTCTTAACATTAGTTTTTAAATCAATTAAATTTACTTCATCTCCTCCAGTTGGGCCATGCTCGGTTGATAAAATAACATTCATATCTTTATCAAAATATAACCCTTGAGGATTTCGATGCCCTTTTGATATTATCGTATATTCTTTTGGATTATTAATGTTTATTTTAATTAACTTCCCATATATAGAATTATCAGACTGAGCAATTTGTTCTTTATTTAACCAATCACCAGAAGTAAGAACTAATTCATCATTTGATATTTTTATTAATCTACCTCCAGCAGCATGAGGATTATACCCGTTGGTGCATTCAATATTATCAAAAAATAACTCAAAATTAAAACCTCCATCGCCCAAACTTGAGTCACCTAGACTTGATTTATAAATTTTAATAGTTTTACATTTATCGTTTTGCTTTAAGTCGATTTCTGCCATGGAAATAAATAAATATTTATCATCCACTAAAATATCCTTTATTCCATATCTATTAGAGTCCATCAGCGACTCGGGATTGGCTATTTCTTTTAAATTGTTGTCTATTCTGAACCAGTTTGGTGTTTTTTTTAAATTTTTAAAACTATTTTTATCAAATATATTATTTTTTGGTAAAGTTAGTCCTAGCGTTTCACCATAACCACTAACTAATATGATCCTATCTCTATCTATATTAAAAATATCCTTCTCATTAACATAGTCAATAAAAGCAACAGGTTTTGTTTTATTGTTATAATAATCTATAAAAGGTAAGTAATATTGATATAAATCATATTGATTATTCAAAATTTTAACTTCTTCTTTACTTATTTGATCGAACGACTTTTCATTTAGCAATGAAATATTTTTTCTTTTAAAAATATTTTCTTTATAGATTTCTATTTTTGGTTTTTCTGGAATTTGGTTAATTATATTATTGATTATATTTGGTTTTACCTCGCCAGCTTTATTATTATCTGTTTTTGAAAATGTAAGATAATATAAAAAAAAAATACTTAAGATGATTAATATATTATAAATTTTTTGCATAATAGTATATTTAATTTTAAAGTATATCCCATCTTAGTGTTATTTTACCAAATTTTTTATAAAGATTCTGAGGTAATTTTTTTCTTGGGATCAAAAAAGGGCTTGTTAATAACTTCACATTTAAAAATTTTCCCATCGATCAAAACGTCCAATTCATAACCTATTTTAGCATAATCAATATCTACAATAGCTAATGCAATATTTTTTTTTAAACGTGGTGAATAAACAGCTGATGTAACCTTGCCTATTAGCACATTATTAACCGTCAAAGACCAAAATATTGTATTTGGTCCACTTAACTTTTCACATTTTATTTCTAACCCAACTTGTAATCTTTTTATACCATCTTCTTTAATTTTTTTTAGTGCCTTCTTGCCGATAAAATTAACATCACCATCCAAATTAACTAGTCTATCTAAACCTAATTCAAATGGATTTGTTTGTATATCAGCATCAGCATGGTAAGAAAGCATACCACCTTCTATTCTTCTAATAGAAGAAGTGTGGCCTGGTTTAAGACCAAATTCCTCTCCTGCTTGCATAATTTTTTCATAAAGCTCATTGCCTTTTGATCCATCTCTTAAAAATAATTCATATCCAAATTCGCTTGACCAACCTGTTCGGGAAACTACTAATGGAATTCCATCTAGATCTAATTCTTTAAACCAATAATATTTGATATCTTTAATAGTCTCTCCAAATAATTTTATCATTATGTCTGCAGATTTTGGTCCTTGTAATTGTAGTGGGGAAACATCTGGTTCTGTTATTTTCACATCTAGTCCTGAATTAATAGCTACTCCTTGAGCCCATAACAAAATATCACTGTCGGCTAAAGACAACCAAAAATGATTTTCTTTCAATCGTAAAAGAACAGGGTCATTTAGTATTCCTCCTTCCGCGTTTGTAATTAAAACATATTTACATTGACCAACAGATAACTTTGAAAGATCTCTTGGTGTTAATAATTGAATAAATTTAAAGGCATCTGGTCCAGTTATTTCGACTTGTCTTTCAACTGCAACATCACAAAGTATAGCTGTTTCAATTAGGTTCCAAAAGTTCTTTTCTGGGTCGCCAAAATCGCGCGGAATATACATATGATTATAGACAGAAAAACCTGTTGCTCCCCATTTTACTGTTGAATCAAAATATGGTGATTTTCTAATTTGGGTTCCAAACCCAAAATTTTTATTACTCATTAATTAGTTTCTTTTCTAATTTGTTCTATTTTAATTTTTTTTTGAAGACTTCTGTTTGAGTCATAAAGAAGATTAAACTTAATTTTTTTATTTATTTTAATTGAGATAGTTTTTGCGTTTCTTACCTCATAGTTATCAGCTACTGCACTAATTGGTCTTTTTTGTATATTTAGATTTTTGATTACAATTTTTGATTTATCACTAACTACCCTTCCCTTCCATCTTCGTGGTCTAAAAGCACTAATTGGTCTAATTGACAACTTCTTTGAATCTAAATTTAGTATAGGACCATAAACCGACATATTATATGCAGTGCTGCCTGCTGGTGTTGAAATTAATATTCCGTCAGAAACTAATTTTTTTATAATTTTCTGAGATCCACTAGAGATTTTTAATGATGCTGTTTGCCTACTTTGTCTTAAAATTGAAACTTCATTAATAGCAATAGATTTTTTACTTTTATTAAATTTATTTTTAACGGTCATCTCTAGAGGTGAAATTGTAACTTGCTTTGCTTTAGATAAATTTTTTATTGTATTTTTAGATGAAAATTTATTCATCAAAAAACCATAACTCCCTGCATTTATTCCATAGAAAGGTTTTTTATACCTATTATATTTTTTAAGTGCTGAGAGCATGAAACCATCACCTCCAACAACAATTATTAAATTACATTTACCTAATGATATATTTTTGATTTTATGGTCTAGAAAATTTTTGATTTTTTTTGATGTATTTGTATGATCAAAAAGAATATGAGGCTTTATCATTTAGTGGTGCCCTCGGCCAGACTCGAACTGGCACTCCATAAATGGCAAGGATTTTAAGTCCTTTGTGTCTACCAATTTCACCACGAGGGCATTAGTTATTTTCATGAGTATTTATGCTAATATTTATAATTGAACAAGTTTAATAAGTAAATTTTTTTTATTTTATCTCTCTAACGTCTAGTCTACGTCTAGTTGTCCTATAAAATCCTATTTTAATTTTAGCTAATTATTATTTAACATTGGCTTGTAAATAATTTAAAATGGAATCTGTTCCACCTAAAACGCTCTCAAACAATTCAAGAGCCTCAAAGTCGTCTGTTTCTTTAAAGTAATCATAGTGACACTGTTGGTTTTTTGCAATTTTCTCATTTTTAGTCATACTTATGAAGCTCATCCAGCCCCATTGATTTAACAATCTAGTACCACATTTACTTTGAATATTTTCGCTATGTCTAAAAAGAGGTATAATGGCATCTTCTCCTGGTTCTTCACCAATATTAATTACTAAAATTTGGTCATCAGTATCAAGTTTTTTCTTATAAACCAAAGCTTCTTCAAGTTTAACTTTCTTATCAACTTCATATATTAAATTTCCTTTAATAATTGATTTGTATAATTGATCTTCTTTTTGCCTTTTTGGCTTAATTGGATTTGTATTGGATGCGAAGTTTACATTGTTTGACTTAAGTTTAAATGTTCCATTTTCATAATTAAATATTGTAAAAATTTCTTTCATTGGTTCTGCAATTTCTTCGGTTATTTTAGCTTTAGCTATTTTTTTTATATCATATGGTAAAGTTCTTAAATTTTCATTATCTTTTAAATATTTTAATATAGAGTTTGACCCAGCCAAGATTGCCTCAAATAATTCTACAGACTCGATATCATCTGTTTCAGAAAAGTAATTATAAATACATTGTTGGTTTTCAGCAATTTCTACATTATTAGTCTCACTTATAAAATTCATCCAACTACTTTCGTTAAATTTCGTACCACATTTATTTATAATATTTTCACGGTGTCTAAACAAAGGCATAAGTGCATCTTCATCTGCCTTCCTTCCTATATAAACAGCTAAAATTTGATCCGTCATTTCATCTGTTAATTTATCCTGGTAAACCAATGCTCCACCAAATTTAATATTTTCATCATCTTCAGATATCAAATTTCCATTAATAAATGCTTTATACAATTCGTGATCTTTTTGTTTATTTGGCTTAATAGGATTTGTGTTTGATGCAAATTTTACATCATTTGATTTGAGCTTAAATGTTAAATTTTCATTATTAAAAATTGTAAAATCTAAATAAGGATTGCTTAACCTTTTTTCGTAATCTTTTGGTTTTTCAGATAGTTTTTTTGTCCAAATATTGTCTCCTTCGGACATTATGTTTGCATTAAATATTTCAAATGCTTGAACATAATAATACGCGCTCAACCATGGATATACTTTGATTTCATAAGGTGTAAATTTCCCTTTTAACCATTCTGGATGTTTTTCAGCAACAAATCTAATTGACCAATTTATATAATCATCTTTATTGCGTTCCCAATTTTCTTTTAATGCTTCCTCATATAGTTTTTTTCCACCATACTCATATACTACATGCTCCTGATGAGTCTTAAATGGTTTAGTTCCACAAGAATTAGCGCCTATTCCTTTTTTTGCTATATGTTTTGAAATTGTTATATCATTATATTGTTTAAAAAGAACTTCATAAGCTTCTGATAAAGTTTTTCCATGCCTTGTTTTGTAATCTAATAGGTTAAAGTTTGCTAAATTTAACAACTCAACATTCATTGAAAATAATTTACTCGTATCCCATGTATAACCTAATGCTTTACATCCTTTTGCTGACATAGGAACAAAATAACCTTTATTGTTTGTCATACTCAAGACGTAATCTAAATCCCATAAACCTTTGGCCCAAAGTTCTTTATCTTGCATTACAATTGCTAAAGCTAACTCAGCTGAAGCAAATCTAAGTCTAACACTTCCACAATTGTTAACTTTATGTTTTTTTCCACTCAATTTCATTGGATCATCAATTGGACAAAGTTTAGTTCTGCTGCGATTGTTGTCTCTATCTAATCGATCAATCATAGCTTTATCTTTAAAATAATTTTGGATAGTTTTATGCTGACCTTCTGTAAAATTAAATTGATCATAATTAACTACATAAAATGTTATAATTGGAGAAAGAACACCCCATAAATTATAATCTCTGGGATTAAAATTATCTTTACCAGATTTCTTGTAAACCCAATAATCTTTTTCAGATGTTGTAATGTTTAGTATTATTTCTTCAAACATTTTTATACCCCCATCAAAATTTATTAATGCATAATCCACTAAGGCATTTAAGCAGTGTTTAAATACCTCTTCTTCAATTGTGGGAGTTGTTGGTACTTTAAATTCACTAATAACATTTATACAAAGATCTTTAGCTAAAATTTTTCCATCTATCTCCTCTTTCCAAACAAAAGATGTATAGTGCCAATTATTCGACATAATGTTCACTCTGTAATCTTTAAATCTTTCATAATCTTTTATAATTCTATTTATCTTGGGGAGCGGAACCTTGAGAAGTTCACTTGATTTAACATGATCATCCATCATCTCTTTTGCTTCATCTGAATAAATTTGTTCAGCTAATATTGGATTTGTAAATGTAAAAATTGAAAATAATAAAAATATAAAAAATTTTTTCATGGGTAACTTAATATTTTACAACTTTACCCCATAGAGATTGTGATGGTCCATACCCCAGTCGTGCATCTTCCATTTTGAGAACCCTACTATGATCAACCATCATGTTTATACCTGGTCCATAAATTTCTATATATTTAGATAATACGTCCTGATCATCAGCTTCAACCATAAACTGATTCAAATCTAATGGACTTATAATTTTATCAATTACATTCCATCTATAATCTTTCTTATCAAGATTTTCTGTTAAACCCTCTGATTCTAGTAATATTTTCCAGGAACCAGCCTCAATAAATCTTTTAGATTGCATTTTAATTCGTTCTACAAAAATTTCTTCCTCGATAACCTTGGAATGTGCAAACGCAACACCCACCTCATTAATAACTTTTATCCCTTTGCCTGTTGCATTTTCGATCAGTCTACACATCTCATCATCATCTAAAGAACGAGCTATTCTTGAAATTTCAATTATATCAATACCAAGATTAACAACAGTATCTAGATAATCATCTACCACTTCTTTCCCACCAGACAATGCAACGTCCATAATTGGGTTTCCTAATGCAACTTGAACACTATGTTTTTTGCAAGTTTCAATAAATCTTAAAAGAGATTTTTTGCTCATCATTGCACCTTGTTTCCCAGAAATCTTAAAGATATCTACAAGGTTTGCATATGCCTCTAGGTAATCATCAATACAATTTCCCACCATCACAGGTGCTCTTACATAATTTATACCCGTCTCACGAGGTTTTTCCTTTCTTTTTATGAAAGGTAATTTAGGAAATGTTACATCAGTCATTATAAATTCTATTTATTTAATTCATTTGCCCGCCGAGCCACCAAGGTAAATCAATTAATAATCCTATCAGTCCATTTGGAAACTGTAAAGTTAGCAGGGATGACAACGACCAGAGTATTAACATCAATACAGCAGAAATACAAATTGATGAGACATAAGCTTTCCTATTATGAAATAATATAAATATATTAATAAAAAGTGCTGCAGCAATTGGAAAACCAAATATAAAATTCATTAATAGGAAACCAATAAAACTTAAATAATAAAAAAGCTGGTTATTAAAGTTACCACTAATTTCAAAAATATTTGAACGAGCAAACTTCATCAAAGTATTATTTAAAAATGGTAAATTTTTTAAGTCTGCGATTTTGATAATAAGTATAAAAAATAAGAGTGATAAAGCTATTACACTTAGACTTATTGGAAACAAGTTAGCACGATAATCTAAACTACTAGTAAACCAAATCATTGATAAAGGTAGACATAGCAATATGACTATATAATATATTTGGGTAAGCTTACCTTTAATTAGATCAGATCTATAATTGTTATCAAACTTTTGCTTTGTCAAAAGAACGATAGTAGCAAGACATAAAATTATAAGAATTATTGAAACTGGACGTGATAAAAAACTTAAACCATATACTGCTTGAGTTTGATAACTTAGAAGTTCAACTTTGCTTGATAAAAAGAACCCTATTAAAAGTGCTGGTCTAGACCAACCAAAGTTTTTAAATGTAATACCAAGTATACCAAATGATAACAATCCAATAAAATCATACCAGTCCCTATTAATATTAAATGTTGCAAAAAATATTAAACAAACCATCACAGGTGCAAGTATGTAATATGGAACTAAAGTGAATTTCGAAATTTGAGATGAAAAGCCCATACAAATCCCAGCACCTAAAATATTTGCAATAGCTAATGACCAAATCATTAGATAGGTAAGATCTAAGTTTGTCGTTACCATATCTAAACCAGGTTCAATTCCAATTAGAACAAAACCTCCAAGTAATAAAACCTTATTACCAGAACCAGGTATTCCAAAAATTAATGTTGGAATTAATGCTCCACCCTCTTTTGCATTATTTGCAGACTCAGGTGCTATAACTCCTCTGATATCTCCTTTACCAAATTGAGAAGTATCTTTTGTAGTTTGTTTTAAGTGACTATACGCAATCCAATCAACTACTGTTCCTCCTAAACCTGGTAAAGCTCCAACTAGGCAACCAAGAGTAGAACATCTTAAAACTAAAAACCAATTTTTTACTACATCTTTTAAACCTGTGAACCACCCTTTTTTTGTATTCAGTGATTTTGCAATTGAGCCTTTGGCATCAAGTAAGCCAACTATTTCTGGAATTGCAAACAATCCTAGTCCAACAACAACAAGAGGAACACCTTCTAAAAGATACAATGTATTAAATGTGTATCTTGGATCTCCTGTAATTGGGGCTGTTCCAATTGAACCAATAATTAAACCTAAAAAACAAGAAGCAATACCTTTAAATAAATTATCACCTGTAAGAGCTCCAACCATTAATAAAGCAAGCACAACTAATAGGAACTGTTCCCCAAATCCAAAAGCCATAATTATTGGAATGGCGTAATAAATAGATATTGATAATATAAATGCCCCAAAGATACCCCCAAGCAATGAAGCACTAAAGGCAGCGCTCAAAGCTCTTGCTGCCATACCTTTTTTAGAAAGTGGAAAACCATCCATCACTGTTGCTTGAGATCCAGCAGTACCAGGTACTCCCATAAGCACGGCAGGAAAAGTATCTGAAGTTGTCGTAGGCGCAAGAACTCCAATCATCATTGCAAGAGCGTGTGATGGTTCCATTGTAAAAACAAAAGGTAAAACAAGTGCTAAACCTGATGTTCCACCCATCCCTGGGAGTATACCAACAATTAAACCAAGTAATGTACCTGCAAATAGAAATGCTAAATGAGTAGGCTCAAAAAGTTGAAAAAGTGCAGCTAATAATTGTTCCATAAAAAAAGCTGCTAGCTAATAGCTAGCAGCACTTTTTTTATTTGTTCTATTGAACTCTGTATGTGAATTTATGTTTCTTTAAAGCTGCATTTAATTGCTTTTTAGTAGTATCAGAAAATACTGCAGCCTTTTTAATAATTTCACCAGCTTCTTCCCCTATGATTAATGGAAATGGTCCAAGAGCTTTTACAGCTTTAGCCTTAAACTCTGGGTCATTTGTCATTTTAATAGCTGCATCTCTGTATGCTTTTACTATTTCATCCGATGCATCTGCTGGGAGCATCATTGCTTTAGATGCTTGAGACCAGGCAGCACCTATCGCATAGTATGCTTCTAGGTCATCACCCTCAAGTTTTTTACCATTCACCTTCTCATACATTTCAGGAAATGTAGGTGCATTTGGTGCCAAAGGATTTCTAGAAACTGAACCGTCAGCTCCAATAATTCCTAATGTCATTAAATCTACAACTTTTCCCTTTTCTATTTCAGGCTTAACTTTTTTTACATAATTCGCTGCACCATGTGAACTTAGATGAATTTCACCTCTTAGGAATGCTTGATAACCTCCTGAAGATGAAAGACCAGGTATAGGTTTAGCTCCTTTGATACCAAGTTTCTCATAAATCCATATGTGAAATAAATCTGCAGATGCAGGAGTTTTCAATGCATAGAGAACTAGCTTTCTCTCTTTAATTTTAGATAGATCGTGAGGCTCAGCTAAATCTGAACGTGTGAACCAATGAGTATTTTGTGGTAGCAAAACTACAGGTCGGTATTCACTAAGATTATATTTAACAAGTGGATTTCCAGTCGCAACATTAACTATAACTGAAGTTGAGCATCCAAAAATAAAAGTTCCATCTGCTTTTGCATTTTTTTCAAAATAATTTGAACCTTTAATCGCTCCACCTCCTGGTATATGCATGATTTGGACATCAGGATTTCCAGGTAAATATTTTTTTAAGAAAGGTTGAATAAATCTTGCAAATCTACTCGTACCACCACCTTCTTTAAATGGCACAACCCATGTAACCGTTTTGCCAGCGAAATTCACATCTGCATTTCCAATGGATACAAACGAGAATAACGACATTAATATTAATATTAGAATTTTACGCATAATTTCCCCCCTTGAGAATATTGTTTAACATAGTATAACGTGTCCATTATGGGTCTTTCAACTAATTATATTTTTTTATATCTTCAAGAATATTGAAAATGACGTTTTTGGTTAGAAATTTATCTATTTGACTAATATAAAAGCAAAAAACATGTCTAAAACAAAAAATTCGATATCAAAAGTATTTGATTTAAATGCTATAGAGCCCAAGCCCAGAACTAAATCACAATTATGGTTGAAAGATGTAGGTTTTGATGAAGGCCCTTGGTACCACGAAAGAATGGGACTTCGTGAATTAGAAGACTTTCTAGAGGTTGCAGGTAACAGGATTGACCATGTTAAAATTGCAACAATGCAAGTTCTGGGACATCCAAAAGAATGGTTGGAACGTAAAAATGATCTTTACAAAAAACACTCGATAGAGCCTTATTTGGATCATGGTTATTTTATAAAAGCTTTTAAAAAGGGAAAAGTAAATGAAGCAATTGATGTTGCAGCAGATTTAGGATTTTCTGCAATGGAATTCATGAATACATTTGGAGACATCCCTGAAAATCAAATTAAAGCTTGGTGCAATCATGCGATTAAAAATGGAATGAATATAATTTATGAACATCATCCAGAAAGTGGATGGGATAAAACAAAAAAAAATACTCCTGCAACATTAAAACAAATTGTTGAAAGTGCTGAACCTTTTTTTGAATATGGAGCATTTTCAATGCTTATTGATCATGAAGAAATTGAACTTCATGATAGTAAGTCAGATGTATTAACTGGAGTGATCGAACACTTTGGTAAAAATAAAGTTGCATTTGAAGTTACTTCACCAAAAGAAGCTGAAGTGAGATGGTATTCAGATATACTTAATTATTTTGAACTCTTTGGTACAGACTGTAATTTAACTAATATTATGCCCAGCCAAGTAATGCTCATTGATACATTAAGGTCTGGAGAGCGACCTGCTGAAATTTTATTTGATAAGTATCCAGAATTGGTTTCAGTTAAAGGCAAATAAAAATAATTAATTCTTAAAATTTTATTTAACTCTTTGAATTATACTGAGGATGTTTTGATTGAGGTCTGTTTTTATGATTTACAACGATTGATCCATCAACAACTTTAATATCATAACCCCAATTATCCCACCCTTTTAATGATAATGGTTCACCAAGTTTGTCCTCGAGTGTTCGTGGGTAAACATAACAGCCTTCACTATCTCCATATTGAGCTCTCGCTTCCTCCATTTTCTTTTTAACTTCCATGTGCAAGTCTAGTGGAACATTTAAATGTTGCCCAAGTAAGTAACTTAAATTCATATCTTTGCATGCTAAATCCATTGTAAATCCAGCTTCATATTTTTGATTAAAAATGTGAGGTACAACTGTTTCCCACGCAAAGGAGTTTCCGGCTGAAACTCTAATAGCATCAAAAAAACTCTCTAAATCTAATCCTGCTCTTTTAGCAATCATCATGCATTCAGATGCAGCAACCATATTAGTAAATGCAAGCATATTTGAAACAACTTTTGCGATAGCTCCTGCTCCTATATCTCCACAAAGAACAACAACTTCACCTATTGCATCTTGTAAAACTTCTTTCCAATTATTAAAAATTTCTTTATCTCCTCCAGCTAAACAAACCATATTATTATTTTGTAAAGCATGAACACCTCCAGTTAGGGTAGCTTCTAACATTGAAACATCATACATTTGTGCTTTATTTGATAATTCTTGCGTTTGTTTAAAATCAGTTGTAGATGTGTCTATCCATATCATTCCTGAATTAGCATTTTGTAATAATCCATCTTCACCATCAACAGCTTGCAAAACATGTTCTGGCTTAGGTAAACAAGTTAAAACTGCCTTACATTTCTGTGCAAGATCTTTGATGGAATTAGCTTTAATAATATCCTTAGGAACATCAGCTAGTTTGTTCTTATCAATATCAAAGGCTACAAGGCTATACTTCTTTGATTTGTATAAATTATTTAAAATTGGTGTACCAGCATTTCCTAAACCAATCACCCCTATTGTTATGATATCGCTCATGATCTCTCCTTTCGTAATTTAAATAAATGTTGAGGTTGCATCTCCAAAAGCTGATGAGGTAACTTCAATCAACTTCTTTTCATTAATTGGAACAGGAAAACCATAAGCTCCAGTCAAAATTAAATCATTTTTTTTCAAAATATTATTTGTTTTCGCTTTATCTTTCACTAACCACTCTATTTCTCCAAGCATATCAAAAGGCCATTTTTTATCTATCCATTTATCAAATACTTCATTGTCATAGACTAGTTTTAAATCAGTGATTTCATTGCTGTTTGGAACTTTGTTCTCTGATCCTAAAATAACTCCTGCATGAATTGCATTATTTGCTAAAAGTTCTGCACCATTAGGAGCATCTCCGTTAAAAACTAAATTATGTATTTCTATTAATGGATAAATTGATTGAACAGACTCTAATATATAATCTAATGAAACTAATTCTGGATTGATATCTCTATTAAGTATAACTCCAAATTCTGCTTCCATTGCAGGATTGAAATAATCCTTTTTATTTAGTTCAACACCGCTTCGATGTAATTCATGCTTCCAAAGCGTACCTTTTGCTGGATGGGATAGGTCCATTTTTTTTTGAGTATCTTTTGAAATACAGCCTATTTTGTAACCTATTACCTCCTCACCTCTTGATACCCGTAATTCAGTTACTTTATTTTGAATAAGTAAAGCATCCTCGTTGCTTATCTTTACTTTATTTTTAAATATTTGGCTGGGTTTTTTTGCATCATAATCTTCAAGAATTTGATTTGAATATAAATCTAATTCTTTTGAAGATAATTTGTTCATTAAATTAACATAACTACTAAGAATAACATCTGAACAAAGTTAATCACAACAGATATAAAGTGTGAATATTTAAATTTTTTATCCTGCCTTTTGTCTCTATATTTATTAATCAAAGGCATTAATAAATAATTTGAAGTCGCAAATAAAAGTGTAATTACTAGTATTAAGTAAAAATCTATTCCTAATTTACTTAAGAATAAAAAAGTTAATAAAACAATTAAACTTAAACCTAGGTTAACATTGTAATAAAAAGGAAATATTCTTCTTATGAACTTTCTGGCATTATCTTCATCTAAAGTAGTAAATACTACTGGAGCAATAACAAATGAAAAGAATAACATTATTCCTAATATCATTGCTGTTAAATAAATACTAATCTGTTCAATCATAATTTAGTTTTCTATTGAATTTTCTTCTTTCATTAATATTGGTCTACCATCATGTGCAGTATTAAGAGGTATAATTTTACCTTTATATTTAGCACATAAAGTTGGTGCACTTCTGACCTGTTCTCCTAATCTTACTTCCAAATCAACAATTACTAATTTTGCATCTTCTAATTCTTTTAATATTCTCATTTTAGTCCTTTGGTTAATAATTTAATTTAATGACACGCTTGATTATGCTTTTTAAGTCTCCAATAATTGTAAGGCCAAGGAGTGACAAATCCAACTGCTAACATTATTGGCACAACCCACCAGGTAAGCATTGCACCACCTGTTAATACATAATCTGTTATATTCATTGCAACTTCCATACTAATCATAGAAATAAAGCTCATTCCTAATGCAGTCTTTAATGCTTTTTGAAAGGTAAAACTTTGTTTCATTAAAGTAAATGTCTCTAAGATTACACTTGTAATTAAACCATTAATTATTGCTAAAATCATAATACTTAATACTGGGAAAGGGATTTTGGTTATTTGAAAAAATAATATAGTTCCAAAATCACCAATAGCACAACCTAGCAAGCACCAAGCTGTATTTTTGGCACTTCTTCTCCAGGTATGTTTACATTTCCAATTAAAACTTATTGCTTCAGCACTCATTCATTCTTCTTATCAAAATTAATTGAATTTTTTGTGTATAAAATTGACTTATCTTAAAGAATGTATTTATCGCCTAAATACATTGCAAATGCGATAGCAGCACCTAATAAAATATACTTCATGAATTTAATTTACTAAATTTTTAATAATATTAATACTATCTTCATTGGGAGGAAATGACTTATCTAGATTTCCATATTCATCATTAGTTTTTAATCTTAAGGTTGTATTGCCGCTTTGTGTTGTCTCTAAATATAAGTATATACCAGGTTTTCTGATTGCTTTTAACTTCTGTTTATAAGCATCTGAAACTTTAACATTATATTGTGCTGTCTTTGATACCTGATTATCAAGTGTTTGCCCTTTTAGATTATTAATATTAAACTTTAGGTCACTAAGTCTATTATAAATTATAGTTTCGCTAATTTTAGCTTTTATAGGTAAATTTTTATTAATGATTTTTACTGCGCCTTCTACACTTATAAAACTATTCTTTGGCTGTGCTTTGAAGTATTTATTAATTTCTTTGTTCTTTATCTCAGTGACTGACCCAAATTTAAATTTATTCTCATATTGTTTTAAAATTTTATTTGTATTTCCGTTTGCTTTGCTACCAGATGCTCTGATAAGTTCACTTCTACTTTCCCACTCAATTTTTCCTTTTTGAATTTGATTATCCAAATATTCTCTAAATTTCATTAATTAATGCTTAAATCTCTTTGTTTCTTAGTTCTAGCTCTATTTCTAAATGTATCTTCGTCTATTTGTTTATTTTCATATTCTTTAATGCTTTCATAGGTTGAGTGTTTATAAATTTCTTTAATTGATGCTTTCCTTTTTCCGTAATGACCAAACTTTAACCCTGGTCTTTCTGTTTCTTTTCTAGTTAATAAAGCATTTTCTTTTTTTGGATTTTGCTTACCCTCGCCACGATAATCTTTCTTATTCCAGGTAGGATGCTTGTCAATTATAATTTGAATTTCTTGATTACTTCTAAGGACCCACTGATTTGAACCTTTGGGGTTTCTGTTATAATTTTTTTTCATAGCCATCTTTCTAAAAATTTTTACTCTTTTATATAATTCCTTTTTTTTTAGTTTTTGCTCTATTTTTTAACTATTCTTTTTTTTAATAATTAGTTTCTTTTCATATTTTTTTTTATTTTCTTCTTTTTCAATATCTAAATACTTAGACTCTAAGCTATACCAATCCCATTCATCTGTATTTATATGATCCATTCTGTTCCAATTTTTTCTGTAATCACTATCTTCCTCATAATCCTCTATATATTCATCATAAAATTCAGGATTTTCATATTTCTCTTTTTTAAAGGCTATTCTTGCTTTCCTAAATTCGGGATAACTCAACGATTTCCAGAAGATATCAATATTCTTAATCACTTTTAAATTGACTACCTCGTCAAAATTTAT
Organism: uncultured Pelagibacteraceae bacterium; assembly: GCA_902516395.1. GTDB lineage: Bacteria > Pseudomonadota > Alphaproteobacteria > Pelagibacterales > Pelagibacteraceae > Pelagibacter. The sequence continues at coordinate 27,679 of CABXYN010000004.1, forward strand.
TGATTTAAAAGGAATATAAAGTGACTCTCCAAATTGTTGTATATAAAGATTTTTTAGTTTTTTTAATTTAGCAATTTTCTTAAAATCTAAAATTTGTGTATTAAGTTTACCAGTATATCCTTTTGTATAGTCAAAGTATTCTCGTCTAGCAGCAATACTAAAACTTAAATTAAGCTCCTCTAAAGATAAAAACCTATTGGTAATGTTATTTATTATATCTTGAATAGTAGTTTGATTTTTTATATCCACATTTACAGTCAATCTTAGTTTTTTAATTTTATGGTTTATAAAATTTATAAAATCACCACTTCCTTTATAACTAGATGAAATATGACCATCTGCATCATCTTTAAAATTTAAGTCTCCTAATCTTAAATTAATATCTTCAATTTTTTTGGAATTTTTGAAAAAAGATAAATCTTGATCACAAATTTCTTTTTGAGACTCGTAAGCGGTTAAATGATCATCTTTGTTGAAATGCATTACACCTAGATTGATCTTTTTTAAATTTGCAATAGACTTTAATTCTTTTAGATCAAAGGCTATTATTGAAGGGATTGTTAATTCCTCTAGCTTATTTAAATGATGTAGCTTTGAAAGATCTACATTTATATAAGACCAAGTATCTGTATAGTATAAATTAGTTGAATACCCTGTAAAACCTAAAGTGTATTTGAATAATCCTTTATTATAAAAATTATCCAAATTTCTAATCTCAATTTTTTGAAGATTGGGGCAGTTTTCAAATTTTGATAATGTTACTTTATCTAAAGTTTTTCTATGATGATTTTGAAAAAAATTCATTTTTAAAATTTTTAACTTAGGAAAATAAGGTAAGTCTAAATTCTCACTTTGCAAACAATCACTTAATTTCAAATTTTCTAAATTCTCTATCGGTATAAATTTCTCAAATTCATCTAATTTTATATATTTTTCTTGCCATGGATTTACTCCCTCAATCCAACAATGGGTAAGGTTTTTAATTTTTTCGTCTTTAATTTCTATATTACCTACTATCTGGGTGAAATCTGCAGGTTTTAAAAAGTCCTCTTTTGATAAATTACTATCTTTAAAATCATTTGATAAAACAAATTTTTCACTGATGTTTGTTGCAACAGAAAGTAATTTATCTTTTATCTTGTTTATTCCCTTTTCATTGTTATTAACTAACGCTCCTACAATTTTTTTAGCATTCCAATCTTTTTCTGAATATGTCATTTGATGAGAAACATGATGTAAGGAAGCACCTAAATAAATATATATCTTTTTAAAACTTATATTTGGAATCTTGTCTATTGCTGTTTTTTTGATTACTAAAATTAAACTATTTTTATCTGCCTTAAAATCATTATCTGAAAATCCAATTATTCTTGTTATCTCCTCATATACATGTTTGAACAAATGGTTTAATTTTGACCATTTTTTTTCATCATCATTAATATATTTTGGATAATGACTTTTTAGATCGTCTAGTTGATCGTGATTAATAAGTGTTTGATCTGGAAAGTAGTTAGATTTATTGTAAAAAATATCATCCACAACAACAACCTGATTGACATTTTCATTTATAAATTTATCAGTCAATAAATCTAATTGTTTATTACTCGCACCCAATATTATGAGGTTATCTTTTAAATTATTAATATTAATTGAATTATAAAGATAAACTAAATGAATTTTGAAACTATCCGAACTGTCTTTTCCATTTATTAACTTCTTAATTTCTGGATGATAAATGAATATTTTAATATCTTTATAATTTAATCTTAGTTCATATATAAATTTTACTAAAAAACTTATTTGATCTGCACTCCAATCTTCACCCTCGTCAAATTTATCATTTTTGGATAAATCAAAAATGATTGATTGCAATTTATTTTGATTTTTTAATAGATGCTGCATTACATCCAATTTTTTTCCTCTATCACTTCCAGAATTATTAATATTTAAAAACCTAAAACATGATTTAAAAATAAAAGAAGTTGGATTTGATTTGATAACTTCTTCATAATTTACGTTTTTTTTTAATACATAAGGTTTCCCATATTTATAAGTATTTTTGTAATAATCAAATTCACTGATATTGAAAACATTTTTATCAATAACTATATTATTTTCTTTTAAGATATTTAGAAACTCATTATCTAATTGAAGACAAAGATTAGTTCTAGTACCTTCAAAACCACAAAAAAAATTTACAGTTTTAAAGTCAAAATTTAATTTTGAAGTATTATTAACTCCATTTATATAGAAATTAGTTTTTTGTTTTTCTAAAATTTTTACAAAATGATCTAGTCCGTTTATATATAAGTCACTAACATGCCCATTATCAATGACTATGTTTTTTAATTTTTTAAATCTTTTTAGATCCTCTAATTTTGTATTCCAATAAATTTCCTTAAATATTTTTTTGTTATCTCCATCTTCTTTAAGTATTCTTTGCTTGTAGGTTTCATAATTTATCAATTTAATAATCTCTACGTTTGGAAACATGATATGGCTATTTGGAACATCAGTTATTGAATTATGTTTATTTTCATAACTTTTTTGCCAATAAGTGTTTATTTCAAAATCTGGTTCACCTGGATTTGGAAATTCCAGACAAAATTCTTTTAAAGAGGAAAGTTTTGCATTTCTTTCAAATTTGTCGTTTTTTGATTTATTAAAATAACAATAATGATTTAGTTTTAATTTATTTAATTTTTTAAGTGAAAAAATTGCATTATAAAATTTCTTAAAATCTATGTAACTATCCTTAAGTATTAATGTTTCTAAATTTTTAAGTTTAGATAATTTTGACCAATCATCATATAAATTTATACCTTCCAACTCTAATATTTTGAAATTACATTTAGTGTCTAGAATATCTAAATTTGATATTTTATTTGTATCTTTAATTTCCATAGGTTACCTTGTACAATAAGAATATTATTATTTTGATATAATTGAAATTATTAAATGAGTAAAATTATTGGTATAGACCTAGGAACTACTTATAGTGCAATTGCACAATTAGATGATTTAGGAACACCTGAAGTATTAGCATCTACAGATAATAATAAAAAAATCACAGCAAGTTCTGTTTATATTAAAGATCAAAATGTGATTGTTGGTGACAAGGCACTTGATGCTTTAGAAACAGTTCCAAAAAAAGTTATTACTGAGACCAAAAGGCAAATGGAAAATGATGTAGTTTACTCAGTTGATGAGGGAAAATGGGTAGATAAAGATGAAGAAAATAAAGATTATTATTCTCCAGCTCAAATCTCTTCTTTTATATTATCGAAGCTTAAAGGTTACGCATCTGACGTTAAAAAAGCGGTCATAACTGTTCCGGCATTATTTGCTGAAAAAGCAAGAGTGGCAACTTTAGATGCTGCAAAAATGGCTGGGATTGAAGTTATAAGTTTAATAAATGAGCCAACCGCAGCTGCTTGTTATTATGCAAGTCTGCCAAATGTAAAAAAAATTACAGGAAAAATTTTGGTATTTGATTTAGGGGGTGGAACGTTTGATGTAACTGTTTGTGAGGTACAAGGTGAAGAAGTTGAGGTAATAACTAGCAGAGGTGATAAATGGCTCGGCGGTAAAGATTTTGATAAAGAATTAATAAATTTAATAAATGAGAAATATAAAAAACTAACTGGGAATGAATTAGATATCGAAAATAATTATTCTAAATATATGGAAGTAGCTGAGCAAGTAAAAAGAGTTTTATCAGTTAGAGATAAACAAATGGAAACAATCGATGGACCTGATGGTGCAAAGGAAATAGAAATCACAAGAGCTGAATTTGAACAATCAATACAAACTCATATTGAAAAACTTAAAATGCTTATGGAAGAAGCTCTTGATGGAAGTGGGTTAAAAGCTGAAAATATTAGTCATACATTACTTGTTGGTGGATCAACTAGAATTCCAATAATTACAAAAACTATTGAACAGGTTATGAAAAAACCTCCATTGAAAGGTGTAAACGTCGATGAAGCCGTAGCAGCAGGGGCTGCGATTTATGCAGGTTTAAAATCAAAGAAAAATTTAAATGAGGCACAAAAAAAAGCAATCTCAAATGTTAAACTTCAAGATGTTTGTAATTTTTATTTAGGAACATTGGTTCAAGAAGACGATCCTGTTTTGAATAGACAAGTTACTAGTAATTTAATTTTGATAGATAGAGATACTCCTTTGCCAGCAACCAAAAGTTCAAGATTAGTGACACTTTACGATGACCAAGAGTCTATCTCAATTGATATTACTCAAAGTGAAGGAAGAGAAAAAAATAGAGAATTTGTAAATATTATTCATCAAGGTGAATTAAAATTTCCTGACAAAAAACCTAAAGGAAGACCTATAGATGTAACCTATACTTATGACACTTCTGGTAAACTTCATTGTATTTTTGAAGATGAGGCAACTAAGGAAAAATATGAAGTATCAATAAGACCAGAGTCTGCAGAAGATTTAAGAAAAAACTATGAGGCTATCGAACATATTGTAATTGAGTAAATATTCGTGGCTGTAAAAAAAAAGAAAAAATTCAAACAAAGACTTCAGCATATTGTCCGTTTTGATATTGCATTCGATGCTTGGAACAGCAGGGATGCGTCAAAACCCCTGATAACTTTTGTCCAAGCAGGGAGTATTTCAGATAAAAAATTTTTAGTAGGAGATTTAATATTATCTATTAATAACACAAAGATAAAAACAATTGGTGATTTAGATTTTGAGGTAAATAAAATAGATTGGGGAGATAAGGTTTTATTTGAAGTAAAAAGATTAGATAAAATTGAAAAAGTCAAAATTAAAACAATTTCTTTTGAAAATTATAATAAAAACCATGTTAATTGGCCCTGTCATGTAAAAGTAAAAAATAATTTAGTATTGATTGAAAAGAATGCTTTTGAATATCAAAATTTTGATAATTCAGTAGAGAATGGAGATATCTTATTATCAATAGATTCAGAAAAAATTTCATCTGAATTTGACTTTGGAAAAGTAACTTCGAGATATAAGTCAGGAGATAATGTAGAGTTTACAATTAAAAAAAAAGATAAATCAAAAGAAATTAAAATAAAAATAAAACTTATTAATTCTATTAAAGCCATAGCTATTAGTAAAAAATCATGTGAGGACCATTATTTAAAAAAGGCAGGGTCATTATTGTTTAAAGAATGGGTTTTAACAGATTATGGAGCTAATCATGAGGATTGGAATAAAAGAAGAGAAGATATTATGAAATTAGAGACGATTGCTGAACGCTTTTCTGATGCAAGATTTATTGAAAATTCTGACTATATAAAAGATTGGACAAATAAAGATGCTAAACTTCTCACCAGCTTATTAAAACCTGAATACAAAGATATTAATTTCAAACTCAATTTTTTTAGTTTGATTTTTAATTCGAAAATTATTTCGAAATTAAAAAATCTTAATCTTAAGAAAGATTGCTGTTACTCATTTATTCTAACGGGAAAAGTTATTGGTGGAGATTGGGATAAGGATGTACCTGCAAATGTTAAAAACTTTGAAAAATTAGTCTCCATTAAAGATAAAAAAAAGGAGGTATTCGTTGACGAAATTTCTGAGGCATCGTTAAACTTTTTTTTTAATGAAATGATAAATAAAAAGAAGGATATTTTTATCAAATACAAATCAGATAAAAAATTTTGGTCATTTTCAAATGAAAAAAAGGCTGAACTTTCTACAAAACTATCTCAAGGATTTGAAGGAATTGCATATTTTTTAGAATATTGGTTTGAATCAAAGTATAAATTTAATAAAGCAAAAGTTAAATTAGCAGTTGATGATTTTTGTAAAAGCTTTTTTTTAGAATATCCTGATTTCAATCTTGAGAGAATAAAAGAAATTGAAAAAATGGATCTTAAAGATGAGCCAGAATATGATGAAGATAATTATGGTTCAGATTACAAAGATAAAATTTATATTTCAACAAGTGTTAGTAAAAAAAAAGTGGCAGGAAAAGAATCATTTGTGGTTAAATTAAATAATTTACCTACTGATGAAGAAATAGAAAATTATACTATTGAAGGAAAAAAAATATATCTAAAAATTTATGTTTATGATGTGACAGATTTAGATGAAGATAAATACTTCAAGATTCAAGATAACGGTGAGGATACAGGACAATATTTTCTTAACAATTGTCATGTAGTTAAAACAGAAGATTTATCATGGTCTGAAGGTAACGGAATTCTAGTTCAATCCACAGAATTAGAAACTTACGGAATGAAACAACTATATGAATTAGCTTTTCCATACTCAAAATTAAAATTACCAAAATATGGAAAAAGGAAACTATCTTTTAGAACATTTATTTGCACTGAAGATCAAAAATTTGATGAAAATAACGGAAGATTTATTACTTACGATAATCCAACTTTCAGAGCTGAAGAGTATTTTTTAGATAGTTATTCAGAGGGATTTGATGAATATAATGATTATACAGATATTTTATCCTATTCGTCTTCTGAGATAGAAGTTGAATATAAACAGCCTGGATATTTAGAAATTAATAAACGAAAATATAATGATCTTAAAATTGCTTTGAGCTTAGCTTTAAACCAAGATGATAAAAATAATCAGAAAGCTAATTTAAAAAAGATAAAAGACTCAGTAAGATACGGAGATTATACCGTTGAAGGAAATATCCATAAAATACTTAGTTTGAAAAAAAATTACGAAAAATCTGTAAATGAAAAATTAAATTTAGATAATATTCTAAAAGACCTAAAGAAAAATTCTGTAATACACGAGAGATATGAAATAATAGATTTTTTACTTAATCTTGCCACAGAAGATGAAACTTTTAATAGTAAAGAAAACAAGTTTATAGACAAAGTTTCTAAGGAACTAGAACTAAATAAAGATAAATATCAAGAAATTAAAAAACAAAAAACTTCAGCTGTAAAATTTGTAGATTTTGGTGAAGAGGTAGAGGAAAGTGTGTTCGGGATTAATAAGGATATGACTAAAGATGAAAAGCTTAAAATTTTAAGAAAAGAATATAGTAGATGGAATGCTTTAACAAATAATACCGATAAAATGATTAGAGAAAGAGCTAAAGAAATGAGAGATCTAGCTGCAAATTTGAGATCTCAATATAATAAATAATTTAACACTATTTTATCGTATCGATTAATTTTTTTAAAATAGAACTTGCATCTTTATTGTGATTATCAGATTCAGCAAATATTTCTTTTAAGGTTGATATTATTTTTTGTTTATCAGACTTCATTAAAATTTTGGCCTCGGTAAAGGCATTTTCGATTCTCTTTTCCACTACAGACATCTTTGAAATGTTTAAAAGGCTTTTTATACTTATTGCTGCTTTTTCTCCAAATCTCTTTTCGAATTTTTCTTGTTCAACTTTAGAAAACTTTTTATCTGCAAGATAGATACTCAGTGAACCCCATAATAAAGCTTTATTAATTATTTCTTTATTGGAATTATCTAATTCATTTCCAGTTACTTTTTTTATACTTTCATTAATCTTCTTATCAATCATTTTTAGATTATAAACACCTTTTTTATCCGTTTTGAAAAATTCGTTGTATTCATGGCTCATTGAAAACCATATCAATGCCTGCATTCGATTAAGAAATGTTGGATGAGTAGCATAAAGTAAATTAGTATTTCCTTGTAACTTTTTTAATTCTCTCAATTGATCTAAATAAGAACTAAAATTAAAAGAGATGTGTTCATCACTTAAACCTGTTGATATTTTTAGCATTGCTCTTAAAGAATTCTCGATACTACCTGAGCCTAACAAGCCAGCTCGATCAGCTGAGATTTCTGCAGCCCTACTTAAATTAAGAAAATTAAGATATTCATTTCTTGTCCTTGCTTTTTCAATAGGCGGATAAAGGCTGTGTTGATAATAAAAATGAGAAATTTCATGTGCAATAACACTCTCTAACTCACCTGGATTTAGTAATTCAACCATTTTTGAGGTAATAATTATTTCTGCATTCAAACTTTGAGGCATCATTGCGCAAGCTGCTTGAGTTTCAATATGATTTGCAGTGATGAAAAAATTAAAATTGTTTTTAACACCAAGCCTTTTAAAAACATTATCAATAGAACTGGCAATTTTTGGAAATAAATTTTCACTTACTTTAACTGAACTTGATAATAAATTTCTTAAATTTTGATTATTAAAATTTTTAGTATCGTTTTTGTTATATTGAACAATTCCTAATTCATTCAAATCATCATAAGTGTATCTAAATTTATCTAAGAAATTCATCTTAATGCTAGAACTTTACTTATTATTTTTCACTATCTTTTATCAAGTCTTTCCAACTATATTTTTCAGTTTTATTATCATGATTATCTTTATTATCATCTTTGGCTTTTTTCATTTCTTTGTATAGCTTGATAAAATCTTGCCTAGATCCTTTCTTTTTTCCTAAAGCCCTAAACTTATTGGTCCACTTATTCTTATCTCTCTTTTCCATTTACTTTATCTCATCATTCATCATCATCAATATCTTCAGTACCATCTTGTATCTTAATTAAATTAGTTGTCATTTTCGTTCCCTCGACTTGTGAAAGTGTCCTTACTATATTTGCAAGATGATCTTTTCTATCATTCCATAAAGCAATTCTTTTTTTATAACTCTTGTCATCATTTGATTTATCTTTTTCAATTTGACTTTTCTCTTGAATTGCAGTTTTTAATAAACTTCTAAATTCAATTATAAAAGTTTCACTATTGAATATCTGCCATAATTCATTTTGAGATTTATCTGGGTTTTTCGTTGCTTGATTTCTAACTACATTAACTGTAAAAGCAAGTTGTCTTACCATTTCACTAACAACATCAAGAGTCTCATCAAATTTACAAATTATTATTCTTTTATTTTCTCTAAACTCGAATTTTTCTTTCATTTTTTTTGGTAATATTTCAGTTGCTAAAACACCAAGACCAATATTGTTTACAGACATATCGTCTAGAAGTTTTTCCACCCATTTTTCTGAAAAATTTTTTACGGTTTTGCTTTCCCATAAAACTTTCCCACAACTTATATTTTTATCCATGATTTCTTGAATGGTGTCAGCACCTGGTTTACCTTTTGGAACAGGTGTAAACACGTCATTAAGAAATCTCTTGCTTAAATAATTTTCTAAAACAACTTCTTGTACCTCACCATCTAATTCCGGAGATCCTTGATCTATTGGTCTTTGTGCTTTTTCAAGTGACTCTTGTGTTTTAACTAAAGCTTTGTTTGCTTTCTTTAAATCCTCTCCCATCCTTGAAGTTTTCGTTTTCTCTTTTTGAATGTCTTTATCATGTTCAAACTTAAGTGAATTTCGAACTTCATTTTCTATTTGAGGTTTAAGTTCTTTTCTTAGTGAATTTTCTAATTTCTTTTTTTCTTTTTCATTGATTTCATTTCGAACATCTTCTTCAATATCTTTCCTAATTTGTTCATCAACATCAATTAGTTCTCCACAACTTGGACATTTTACAGTTTGGCTCATTTATTAATTACAATTTTTTTTTTCATTATACCATCGACAATTATCACAGTCTTCACCTGAATTTGGTTTTTTTTCAGATTTTAAGCAATTTTTTAAATCAACTAAAGTGTCTTCAATATAATCTGTTTTTAATTTGTAAGATAATAATGTTGTTTTAAAATTGACTTTTTTGTTAAATGTTTTTTGACTTTCGTCTTGAGCATTACAAATCAACCAATAACCAGTATCATGAACTTTAAAGTCATTAAGTTTTAGAAGATAAGCATAAAAATCAAGCTGTCTTAAATAGGATTTATGATAATGTTTATCTGATGAAGTATAGTCTTCCAATTTTTTATTAGATGTAGCTTTATAATCTAAAACAACTATTTCATCGGTATCTTTGTTTAACCATAAGTCGTCCAAAGCTCCAAAAATTTCTATACTAGTTCTTTTTGATTTAGCCCTAACACCACTTCTATTAAATCTATATTTTTTTAAAGTTTCTGGATCAAGACCATTATAAGGAACAAAGTTTAAATTATATTCTTTAAATATTGGATGAGGTTCACCTTTTGCTCTTAATTCATCAAACTCTTCTTTCAATAAAGAGTCTACTCTAGAATTAATTGGATGACCCGGAGTGCCTGGCGGTTTGATTTGATGTTTTTCTAAAAGATAAAAACACAATGGACATTTTATAAAGCTATCCCATTTAGATCTACTTATTGCCATAAGAACTCCAGTTTCAATTTTCTTTTAATTTTCGTGTTAAAACTTCCATTTCTATTTCATTTTTTTTGTACTCATGTCTTATCCTTAAGTACCTAGCTAATCTCAACATACTGTATGGTAAAAAATAGATTTTTAAAACAAATTTTAAAAAAGGTCTTGTTTTATAAAATTGTTCATCAGCTTGTTTTGTAATTTCCTTATTAGCTAAATACATATCTATAGAATGTTTCCAATCTTGACAGTATGTTAATCGCTCTTTTAGTTTATTTTTATAATAGTTATTCATTTTACGTACCTCGCAATTTGTGTGTAACATTGTGGTTTAACTGAAGATTTGCCAATTATTTTAATCTCTTCATTTTTGTAATAATAAATCCAATAATAGTGTTGTTTATTTTCTTCATCAAAAATTTCCTCAATTCTAATTTCAGTGATTTTATTCATTAGTGATAAGTCCTTTCCTTCTTCAAATACTCAAAATACAGTTTGAAGATTGCAAGTCTTACTTTTCTCATGACACTATCCCATTCCTCCTCAGAGTTATTACATAACCAAGGAAGATCTTTTTGTTTTAACTTAAATACTTCAATAAATACTTGATCAACAGATTGAAGTAGACGGTTTACATCTTTCTCGCCCTGGACAGCTATTAGATTAATAAGTTTATCGTGATCGGATAACTTTGATATTTTCTTGCTCTTCATATTTACCTTTCAGAACTAATAGTTCATGAAAGATAAAAATATATTTTCTGACTTTATTCATATTTTACCATTTAGAACCTAAGTTCAATTAATTGTTAATAATGGTAAATTTTAAAGAACACGAACAAATGAAGTTCCGTCCAATTGTTTCAGAGAAAACCTTTTCTTCTACTTAAGCAGAGCTTAAATGAATTATTAAATTCATTCCCTCATTGGATAGGAAAGTTAACTTTATTCTACTGAAGACTGCTAATACACACTATTAAAGTCAGAAATTTAATGTGTATAAGTAGTCTCCAGATTTTTTCTAAAAACTTACCTTAAAAACATTCATATATTATAGAATAATTTTTTCAACACAAAATTACTTTTTATTTTTAATTTTAAAACCGTTTTTTTCCAACACTGTAATCAAATTTTTAAGCATTTCATCTCGTGAAGTATTTCTATCACCTATTTTTTCAAAGAATATAAGCTGTCTACCTTTCCTTTTTTTTCTTAATAAAAAGTCTCTTATTTTTTGAATTATTAATTTCATTATTTCTCCTTTTGTTTTTAAATTTAGAGAAAGTCATGAACCTTTTAGTAAAAATTGGATCATTTTTACTTAATGGTTTTATTGTTATTATTGCCATGTCTTCTCCTTTAGCGTTGTGTTTAAAGTCCCAGCAAGTAGAGTTAAGTTCTAAATCAGGACTAGTAATTTTATATCATAGTTTAGTCATATTTTTTAGTTATTTTATTAATTGTTAAAGTTATTTTTCGGACTTTATAAACCTCAAAACATGCAACAATTAGATCTATTTGATTATAGAAAAGATTATATCTTTGATAGGGAAAATCAGATTGCACATTATTATGATATTTTAAGCGAAACAAGAGACACTATTATTTATTCAGAGCACATAGATCCAAAAAAAGGCTTCTCTGTATGTGGAATGGATTATGAGGAATATGTAGATGTTAAGAAAATACACTTAGGAAAACTTACATATGATCAAATATTACTATATCTAAAACAATCTGAGAAAGATCAAAGAATTCAAAAATATAAAGAACTTCTTAAATTTAGAAATATTCCATATGAACATGACACATTCACTTGGAATAGTGAATAAAAATTTTTTAAATTAATTAAAAGTTCTTTGGATCTACTACTATAAGTTTTTTTTCACCAAAAGTTTTAGAAATAGATGCTTGTTTAATATCATTGACAAGTCTCTCTATTGGTCTAATAAATTTTTTTTTGTGCGTATTTTCTAATTTTTTTGAGTTTTCTTCAATCTTATCATAAGTGTATTTAGGCATATATATAGCTATAAACCCTCTATATAAATAATTCTTAAGTCTTTCATATTTAAATTCATTTGGATCATCCATAAATCCCCACCCTACAGTTGGTACCAACAGACTGCCAGATCCACTTACTAATAATCTTTCTTTAACTTTGTAGCTTTTAACAGAAATCACAATATTGAATGGGGTACCTAACATGCAATAATCACCCAACCACTTATCAGCATTAGAGGTTAACCTAAAATAACCAGTGGGTAGAGCATCCATTAATGCCCACTCACAAATTCTCTCGGTAATTGTTCCAGTTGTAGATACAGAAAAGGTCTCAGTTTTATTTAATTTGTCTAATTCAGGAAATATTTGATAAATTTTTTTGAATTTTTCCCCAGGCGAACTATTCTCAATGTCTAATTTCTTTAATACTATATCAAGAATTTTGTCGGCTTTTGTTTGGGGCATTGTAAAATAATAATTATGACTTAGAGTTTACATATTTGATTCGTAATATGAAATATAAATTTATAGATTTATTTGCTGGAATAGGTGGAATTCGATTAGGTTTTGAAAATGCTGCTAAAAGTGAAGGTATTGAGACTAACTGTGTATTTTCAAGTGAAATAGATAAGTATTGCATCCAAACTTACATTACAAATTTTGGCAAAACAAATTTTTATGGCGACATAACAAAACTAGGATCAAATGAGAATTTGATAAAAACTATTCCAAATTTTAATATTTTATTTGCTGGATTTCCATGCCAACCATTTTCTCAAGCAGGTTTAAGAAAAGGTTTTGATGATACAAGAGGAACTTTATTTTTTTGGATTGATAAAATATTAAACCTAAAAAAACCTGATGCATTTTTATTAGAGAATGTAAAACATTTAAAAGGTCATGATAAGGGAAATACATTAAAAGTAATATTAAAGTCGTTAAGAAAAAATTACTATGTTCCTGATCCTAAAGTACTTAATGCTAAAGACTTTGGTTTGCCTCAAAACAGAGAAAGAATTTTTATTGTAGGTTTTAAAAAGAAAATGAATGATTTTATTTTTCCTGAGAAAAAAAGTATAAAAGTAAAAGTTGGAGATATACTTGAAAAAAAACCTGATGATAAATATACGATTTCCACAAGACTATGGACAGGCCATAAAAGAAGAAAAATTCAACATAAACTAAAAGGAAATGGATTTGGATATGGTCTTTTTGATAAAGAAAGTAGTCATACAAATACTATTTCAGCAAGATACTATAAAGATGGTAGTGAAGTTTTAATATCCAGAGGCAAAAACAAAAATCCAAGAAAATTGACAGAAAGAGAATGTGCCAGACTTCAAGGATTTCCAGATACATTTAAAATTCCTGTGAGCACTGTACAAGCTTACAAACAATTTGGAAACAGTGTGCCAGTGAATGTTATTGAGGAAATTTGTTCAGAAATTATTAATTATATTGAGCTATCAAGAAAAAAATCTGAAGTAGCCTAATCATCCAATAAATTGCTAAAAAAACCAGATGATTTATTTTTGTTATCTCCAATAATTGTAGTTCTGTCCAATAGCTGATTATTTTCTTCGCAGGATGTTTCTGAAACAAAAGTGCAAGCATGACATGAAGATGAATTTGTACCACCTAAACCTTGTGATTTTGTTTGAATGCATATAGGGTCATATGAACAGTTAAGTGCTTTAGATACTGCTTCATAAACAATCTTTCTAAGGTTTTGAGGCTCACCCTCTCTTACTAAACCACCAAGTGTTCCCTCTGCGTCTCCAGCTGAGGTATATATTAATACACCTTCCATTTCATTTTTATCATCATAAAGATTGCAGTAAATTCTTTCTCTAAGTGCTGCACTTGAATAACCACAATTAAAACAAAGTCTATTCATTAATAAATGTGAAAAGGTATGTATTAATAAAAATTTAGAATTTATTTGTCTCTCATGTAGCTTTCTTTGTTTTCTAAATTTATTGTAATTTTTGTTAAGTATATCAAGTTTCTGGTCATTAAAACTTTCATCCCATTTAGTAATTTTTTCTGCATTAAATTCAAAAAATATTCCCTCACCGTTAACAACTGTTGCAGGTAGCCATTTTCTTGGTCTTTCACTTAAATGTTGCTTAAAGGATCCTGATCCATCCTCAAAAGGATTTAATCTGGAAAATCCTGTATGGACTCTAGTCTCTTTGAGTTTATCTATAAGAATAATATTTGAAAAATAATTTTCTAATTCTTTATATTCACTAATATTAAATTGATGTTTAACTAATTCATCATCATCAGTGGTTGTTTTATTAATAATAAAATCATATTCCTGATATTTATATTCCTCATCTTTTTTTTGTGGATTTTCCTCATCTAGTTCTGCTTGAGTTTTATTTAAAAAGCCTTCTTTTTTTTTTATTATTGCTTTTTTTAATATTTTAAAATCAATGTTAGTTCCTGCTGTAACAGCTTCTAAAATATCATTTAAGCTATCTTCTGATTTGTCTTTTACTGAATTCCAAAATGCTTCATTGTTAATTTTGTGTATAATTTCTTTTGAAAATTTATCATTAGTTATAATTGGAATAAAAATTGAGCTTTTTAAGGTTGGATAATATACATTTGAAGCCCCTCTAAGTAGTACTTTCTGTTTAGCTTTGCAGTTTGATTCATTATCACCAATCCATGGCCTATTGCCGGTACAACTATGGTTTATATCTCTAAAACCAGGTCCTAAGTCATCTTTTTTAACTTCAGAGTTTATATTTTTTTCAAAAAATCTTGATATATCTACTTCTCTACCATTGCACTTAACGCATTTAAATTTAAGACCTAGTAATGATGAATTTCCACCTCTACCACCAAATGATTTAATTATACATTTTCCACTATTTAATTTTTTTGATCCCACATGAACCCATTCCTCAAATGGAAAATCATCAATATGACCATGCTCACAAGCTACTAAAAATCTAACTGGAATTAGTTTTCTTTCTACTCCATCTTTTTTATTAAGACATGTTTTAAATAAATTCTTTACTGTACTATTTTCATCTTTTAGAACTTCTTTTGCATTACACACAAGGCTTTCTGTATCAGTTAGTCTACCAACTTTTTGCATCAAGCCACATGATGGACATCTATGCCATCTAGGAAATCTTACGTAAGGTAATTTTTGATTTCTTATTTTATAATTTTCAGCATTAGTCCTATAATCTGGGGGTATAACAAAAAATTCTTTGTTTAAATAACTTTGTAATCTCGGTTCATTTATTGTCCAAGCTGGGTGAACCTCATCAGGGTTTGGAAACCACTCATCAATACTTGCCAACATTAGCGATTCATACTCGCTATTTCTATTTTTAATATCCTTAAATTGGTAAATTGATCCTACACCATATATAGATGCAACTTGAGATCTTCTAATTTTCATTGAAACAAAGTTTCCTTTTTGAATCTTTTTATTTTTAATCACGAACACCTCTTATGGTCTTGCTAATTCTCGCTGAACAATCATTATCAACATTTCGCATGTTAACAGGTATTAGAAATTGATTATCTATAATATCTTTTTCAGTATTTGGAGGACACATTAGAGCTCCTTTAGGTGATTGATCTGAGTCTGGTGATCCATATTTTTTTGGCATTATAGTCTCCCATCTCAAAAAAATATTATTTATTTCTTTGATAGTTCTATTTATTTCTTCTGGATGATCACGATCGGCAAATTTTACATAGTTCATTACATAATCTATAATTTTTTTCTTTGTATTATCGTTTGGAATATTTGGTTTATCTTTTAAGTTGTTATCCCAAAGTCTTGACAATGTAATTATAACAGCTGGCAAACATCTTTTTCTTACAGAGTCTGAATGAGGTGTTACACTTGTAGGCTCTACGTGATTGTAAATTGAATTATGATAGCTCTTAAAGTGTTCATAGTGCGATCTATCTCTTGGTTTAAATGGAGACATAATATTAAAAACAAGTCCGGGACTATTTTGATCTCTTCCCACTCTACTTGATGCTTGTATATATTCAGAAGTTGTTTTAGGTTGCCCGTTTATAACCATCAAGCTTAATCTTGGTATATCTATTCCAACTTGTATCATGTTAGTAGCCAAACAGATGTCATAAGGATAAGATTTTTCGCTTGATTTTGACACAAATAATCTCTTTAAAATTTTAGGTATTTCACTGCTGTCTTGATTAGAAGTTAATTCAGTAATTTGATTTGGATTTAAGTTTCTATAATATTTATAATTTCCTTGAATTTTGGCATCTAAACCCTTTCTTACATATAAGGCATCTTTTTCCTCCTTAACATCATCATACATAAGTGTTGCTCCTGACATCAACTCTCGGATACTGTTGAAATAAATAAGTTGAGTCCAATATGGATCATAAGTTTTATGATTAATTTCAGGTTTTAAAGAAAAAATTTTTGTATTAACTAGAAGTGAGGAAATAATTTTTGATAATGTAATTTGAGGTGAAGTTGATGATTGACAAAAAATTCCTACGTATTTTCTTCCATCTAAATTTTTATTTTCATATGAAAAAAAACTATCTTCTAATTGATTGGTTTGTGGAGGAAAAATAATTCCATTTCTTCCATATATAGAATTAATTTGATTTTCTGCTTTGCTTATTGTTGCTGTTGATCCAACTATTTTTGCATTTATTTTCTTATTATTAATTACTTTTTCTGTTAGAGCATTAATGCACATTTCATACATACCAGCCATTGATCCTAATGGACCAGATATAAGATGAAATTCATCCTGTATTATTAAATCTGTGGAATTTTTTCCATCTTTACTACCAAAACAATCAATAGCCTCTTGTTTCCAAGGCAAAATTGCAAATTTATCAATTGTCCCAACTATTAAATCAGGTGCTTTTCTATATATCATTTCATCAACAACTGAGATTGGAAGTATTTTGTTATCAGAAAGTGCAAATTCACAATGTTCATTTTCACACTGAAAAGCAAAATGTTTGTTTGCAATATGATATCCAGGAGTAATTCTTTTATTTTTATTTTTTGGATCTATTTTAGGACCCATTGATGTCCCGCACCAAGGACAATTTAATAATAAAAATTTGTTTTCGACGTAGGTTTTTTCTTTCAAAAGATCAACTAACTTATCTGCTTGACTTAATTTATTCGGAGTTGCCTGTCCACCAATCCAAAGACCTATTTCTATATTTTTTTTACCTAACTTTTCAACATTTTCACTTCTAATTTTTTCACATGCACAAATTAAAGTTGAGGCTCTTAAAAATTGCTGCGTAGTCAGTAGTCTAAGCGTATATCTCATAATTACAGCATTTCCATAAGAATTTGGATTAACAATTTTTCTTAAAAATATTACAAATGCTGATAACCCGAGGTATGCCTCTGTTTTTCCTCCTCCAGTTGGAAACCATATTAGATCCATTATGTCTCTATCTTCGCTAAAAGGATCGGTAAAACTTTTAATATTCATTACTATGAAAGCGATTTGAAACGGATACCATTTTCCTTTTGAAATGATCTTTTCACCAATTTGCATATTTTTGATTTCTTCAGAGTAATTAATATTTTTTAAATCACCTGAAAACTTAAAATCATCTTCTGTTGAAAGTGTATAATGAAATTGTTGTTGTAGCATAGCCTTATTCATTAACTTAAAAGCTTCTTGAGCATCTTGGTTATTTTGTAATATCTCTATTCCTTGATCAATTCTTTTTGCAACATTTTTAGCTTTATTAACATTGAGCTTAGAAATATTCTTAAGTTGTGAATCTAATAAATTTGATTTTTTATCTTCATCTTCAAGCCAATCATTATATTTTTTTAAAAGTTTTTTTAATTGTTCAATTGAAAAGTTAATATCATTGGAAAATTTGTCCATTTCTAAGTTCAAATCATCAAATTGTTTTGCTCTGACAGGTTTTATTTCATGTGTTGGGAATATTTCTGTGAATACTCTTGTGCAACCTTTATCTAATTTATCCCATGAGGCTGAACAGCCATGTCCAATTGCATATGATTTAAAATTTCTATGTAGTAAATGAAGAGATAATTCTTCATCATCCATATATTTGATATTTTTTTCTTGATACTCAGCAAATATTGGCTCATTATTATTTTCATAAATTTCAAAATTGCATTGAAAAAAACAATCTTTTGTTAACTCTTTATCGTTACTTTCATTATTATTGACCAAATGAAATGTTAAGTATTGTAAATCCTTATCATTTTTAAATCTATTTTCTACATGAATAGAGAGACCAATTTCAATTCCATCCTCATCTATAAAATTTTTTTTACATCCGTTTAGAAGTTCAGTGCTATTCAACTCTATATTTGAACTTATATTTTTTCTAAAAAATCCCTCGTATTTAATTTGATCTTTCTTATGATCCTTGGATTTATCTATTAGTTCAATTATAAAATTCTCAAATTCTTCTTTCGTATATTTATCAAATTTTTTTTTTATTTTATCATTTGCTGAAGAGTGTTTTTTTTCCCATCCAATTCTTTGATTATAAAATTTATCAAAATAATCTACAGTATTCTTCATTGAATTTGATTTAATATTGAAAGTTTTTGCAATAAAAGACTCACAAGTTTTTCTATTTTGGTTTTCAAGAGAATATTTTTTAGAAATCCATGAATATGATGATTTTTTCTCATCATTAAATTTTGATATATAGAAGCTAATCACTCTAACTTCATTTGGGATAGTATCTGCTGTTCCAACTTTGTAATATTGACCAATATTTTTTATAGAGACAATTAATTTATCAGGTATCTTAATACATACTGAAAGTCCCATAGCCGAAGGTTTTAACTCATTGGTAAGATCTAAGGGGTCATCGTTATCAGGTTGATCATGATCAAAATTGTTATCGGATAATTCTTCATTAGTATTAACATTTTCTTCTAACGTATTATTATCGCTTTCCCTATCTTCAATTGAGCCTTCATTATTGTCGTAATCCTCATCCACAATTTCTTGATATTGGGACTTCTGAGGATATAAAACTCCTGCTATGTAGTTATATTTTGGTGAATTAACCAATACTTCTTGTTTGTGCAGACTTGGATTGTCAGGATTAAAACTTAAAGATGCTACTCCGAATTCCTCATATTTTTCACTTTGTTCATTTTTTTTGTACTTAGATCTATTATAAAGTCCCTCTGAAGGACCAATAAGTTCTTTTTTTAATTCTTCAAACAAAAAATCTGAACAGTCTTTTGAATTAAATTCAATGCTTTTATTGCTCATTTGATATTTCATCTTGGATTTTTAGTGCTTTACCAATTTGCTGATTGGCATATTTTTCGTGAATTTTGTCCCATAGAATATAAAGTAGCGTGTTTGCTCTGCCCATCGCATTATAACTAATTAAATTTTTAAATTCTTTACCATAACTATACTCTGCAATACCCTCGTGGTTTTCATCAGTAGGACTAGATAATGGATCCAATAAAACAATAATTTTGCTTTCCATGCCTTGAAAACCTTGAATTGTAGAAAAATATATTGATTTTTCATCAGCAGAATTAATGATTTCTGATCCGAAAGTCTTTATTTGAGTTAAATCAACAATTTTAAAAAATTTTTCAATATTTGATTGTGACAATATATTTTTTGGATGATCTAATCTATTTGAAGATAAAATAACTATATCAGATCCATTTATGTTTTGTCTGGATAAATCTTCTATAATATTTTCTAATTTAGAAATTTTTTCTTTATGATCTTTGCAATAATAATGTTTTATTGAGCCTTCTATTTTAATAAAAAAAGGTCTTGATGGTAGTTTGTTATTTGTAACACCAGATAAAAATGGAGAGTGAACAGCAATTTGTTGAGCATTTCTTACGTTATAATTTAAGTAGTGATAATAATCTTTAAGATCTTTTAAATAAATTTTAGGATTTGATTTTAATATGTCATCAGATTTTTTTTTTGACCATAAATTTTGGAAGTCAAAATCTCCAAAAAAAAACCAGTTCCCATTTTTAAGATCTCCTTTTATTATGCTTCCAAATACTCCATAAAATTCTTTATAATGACAATAGTTTTGTACTTCATCTAGTATTAAATAATCATACTTGATTACATCACTAACATCTAAAATTTGTTCACTTATAAATTTAAGTAACAGTTCTATTTTATCATCAAATTTTAATAAATTGATTTTATGTGAAAGATCTTTTGGAATATTTTGTTTTATAATGTCTTTTAATATAATGTATATAAAATTATGAAATGTATAACAATTAAAATTACTAAATTCTTTAAATCTAATTTTTGTTTCCTCGTTCCTCAATCTACTCGAACTAATAAATAAAACTGAACCATACATAAGCTTTTGTTTTGCAATTTCTTCAGCAATAACTGTCTTACCAGTACCCTGAGATCCATCAACTATTAATCTATTTGCATCAAAATTCTCTAAAATTTTTACTTGTTCTTTTGTAAAATTTTTAATTTGTCTCTTGCTTTGGTTTAGAAGATTTTTTTCTGAGGTTTTAGAGCTGAAATTTGGTCTAATAATGTTTAATATTTTATTTTCGTCATCTTCTCTTGGATAAAATTTACCATTAGCTTGGATTAAATGATTATTTATTATTTTACTTAAAACTAAATTTAACTTTGGATTTGTTTCACCTGAAACCAAGTTTTCTTTTGGTATTTCAATTGAACTTTCGTCAAAATCGCAATCTGGAAAAATTACAAGATAATCTTGAGGAATATTTATATCCTTTTTTTTTAAATAATTAGATATATTAAACAAAGATTTTGATGCTTGTTTAAAAGGATCCTTTATCTTATGTTTACCAAATCTATTTTCAGAATACCATTCTCCGTCAATTCTAGATATACCTCCACCTTTTATCTCAATATTTATTAAACCTTTTTTTGGGATAAAAATTACAAAGTCACTTTCACCAAAAAAATTATAACTTTTTTTTTCATTTTTCTTTACGCTTTGTGGATAGTTTAGTGAATGAAAAACAATACAATTTTTAAAAAATTCACTATTATTTGATTTAAGCAATTCAAAAACTTCTTTTTCACCATTAGGAGCATAAGTGTCAATAATTGGTGGTATCATTTTCATTCTAATATAATAGATTATTTAATTCAGATTGTGAAACTTTGTAGATATCTTTATCTATTTCTAATATTTGAACTATCCATGCCTCAGGTTTATCACTCTCTTGCTGGTTTAAACTTATTGAGCCATCTTTGTTATAATCAACTCTAACAGGTTCGCGACCGACATCCACATCTTTGTCTTTGAGTGCATTTAATATTTTTTTTGACATAAGTCTTCCAGCTTTTCTATGTGTTGATTTGAGTCTATCTGCACATTTTTGTATTTTATCTATTTCTTTTTCAGAACATAAATCTTTATTTGTTAACTCTTCTAGTGATTTGATTAAAATTTTAAGATCTCTAGGTTCATCTGGACAGATAATTAAATTGTTAATAATATTTCTAAAAGTTGCTTTAGATTTATCGTATCCAAACAACTTCATTTTCAGATAAAGATTATTTGTAGAAATTTGATTTTCACCAATTGAATTACTTAAAATATCATACCATTTTTTAGATAATGTTTTTAATATTTGATATTCATTTGGATCATTAAACTGTAATTTAGCTTCAGACTCTATTACATCTCTGTCGGAAGAATCACGAATTAATAAAAAATCATCAGGCCTCAAATCTTTAAAACTAACTTCAGAGATTAAATTATCTTTTTTTTTTGAGAAACTGAATAATTTATTAATATTTTTAAAATCAGTATTTTCTGTAAAATATCCGTATGCATTACCATAAAATATTATAACTCTGGCATTAATTTGATCTTCTGTATCATTTGTTGATTTAAGTTTATTTCTATCAAATGGTTTATCTAATAAAGCCTCTAAATCGATTTTGTTATCAAGGCTTTGCAAACTGGATGAATGTTGTAGAGAATGTTCGGGAGAATTAAATAAATATTCAAATTCATTATTTATTTTATTTATCTTTATTTTCTGACTAGGCTCCATAAAGTATTTTCTCCATCTACTTTTATTAAATTTAATAACATCATTAATTTTTTCTTTTATTGTTGGGGTAGTGAAAAAGTTAATATTTTTAAATCTATATTCATTAATAATTTTAGAGATACGTTCTTTACTAAACTCAGATGGAACTATTGCATATTTGTATGCTTTTTTTGGTGACTGTGTCGTATTTATATCAATATCTAAACCCCATTTTTCTTTGAGATTTTTTTTATAATAGATTTGCATTTTTGGATTATCAGAAATTATAGTTGTGTTAAATTTTTTAAATACGCTTAATTCATCCGTAAACATTTTTTTTAATTCTTCTCTTCTTGGTTCAAATAATGATTGATTATTTAAATTTATATCCTCTAGATTTATAATAAGTTTATTTAATAGATCGTATTCATCATTATTTAAAAAATTTTTATTATAATCAAAATAATCTTTTAATTTTGATTTTACGTTGTCATAATATAAAAGAACATCATCAAGAGGGCCAAAAATACAATCTTGTATCTTATGCTTTAATATATAAATTTCAGATAAAATATCTCTAATCTCATTTTTATTTTCACTTTCTAATTTAGAAAGTTTTTTTAGATTTAAAGTTAAATAATCAAAAATACTATCTTGAAAATCTGTAAACATTATTGTCTGGTCAATAGAATTTTTAAATATTGCATTAGCTTTTGTAGAATAATCTTGTTGATAAGCCTCTTGAAAATTTTCTATTTTATTTGATTTATTCTTTTCATGATCAACATGTAGCCAATCTTTTATTTCAGATTTTTCAAATTTCCAAATATCATGTTTTTTTTTTACTATATAGGCTTGAAATTTTTTGAAATTCTAATTCGTTAGAAAATAAAATAAATTTTGAGGATGATATTTCTGCAACTTGATTTAATAAAGTAATATTAGACACTTTGTTTATATCATCAGTAATAATTATTTTTTCTTTTTTGTTTTTTTTAAAATATTCATAAATATTATTAAGATCATGAGTATATAATAAAGTTTCATATTCACTTGGAACATCACCTTTTTCATCAATATATAAAGGATTTAAAATATCTTTTGCTGCTGCATATCTAATTAACTGATTTTTTATAAAATTCTCGAATTTTTCTTTTTTAGTTAAAAGAATGACATTATTTTTTATTAAAAGTGGATTTTTATATGTTTTAATTCCTAGTGCTAAATCTAATGCATTAGGAGCAATTTTCTTCCAATCACCTCTCCCTGCATTTTTTTCATTGACTGTTTTATTTGTTGGAAAAAATTGAAATATATCTTTTATTTCTTTCTCAATTGATGCCTTTTCAATTTTACCTATAGGTATTGTTTCTATTCTAATGAAATTTTTATACTGTTCACTTTGACCACAATATTTATATATCTTACCACTGTTACATAATTCGACATTGACCCCCGGCTTAAGGACACTAGAATAATTTTCTAGAATATTTTTGTAATTTAACAAAATTTCATCCATACATAATTGATAAGTGAACAGGTAAGAAATTAAATCATTAGCAGGCAAAACAAAATTTATAAAATTAAATTCCTTTTCGTGTGCAATATTTCTAAAAATACTTGTGATTAAAGGTATTGACTGCAAATTATTATATGTTTTTAAATCTGATAAATCAGGAAGTTTATTTGCAAGGATATCACTTATTTTTTTAATATTATTATCCATTAATAAATCTTAGAAACATATCTTGCTAAGATAGGTTTTGTGTCACTTTCCTCAATTATTTTTATTTTTCCATTTTTATAATAGAAATATACCCTATAAAAGTGCTCTCCATCCTCATGATCGTGAACCTCTTCAACTCTTATTTCTGCTATATTTTCTCTTTTTTTTGTCATAATTTTAACTCTATCATTAAAAGTAAGACATATTTATGAAAAAGAAAAAAATACCTTCATTAAAATCTATGGTTGAGCTCTATAAAAAAAAAGGATTAAAAAAACCAACTGAAAAAGCTAAACTTATTTGAGAGGTTTTAAAGACTCACAAAAGAAAAAATAGTTTTATTTCTAATTTAGAACAAGATTACAACCAAATATAAACATACAGATTATTTAAAAAAAGAATCATGCGGCTGTCGTTATTCTTTTTTCTTCATTTAGTAGCGTTTGTTATCCTTTTGATAGTCCACCCTCATGCTAGAGCTCAGGATGATGGGTGGGCTATAATTGAGAAAGATAAAAACTTTATTTACATGTCTAAAAACGGTGAATTTATACATGGTGATAGAATTGTTTTATCTTTGAATTATAAGGATTGTGACACCGTTTATCATTTATTTACTTTTTTAACGACAAAAGGTGATGCTAATATCTACCAATTTGAAAATCAAAATATCCCAATAAAAATCAACGACTTCGATTTTTTTGCTGAAGTAACACATATAGAAAAAATTTTAGATCATAGAGCTCATTGGGTAGTATTTAAACTAGGTTCATACAATTCAAAAGAATATGCCCAAAAATTATCAGGTTTTATTGAGGAAAATCAAAATTACGAAATTTCATTAAATGATGGCTTAAATTTTGAGGTTAAAAATTATTTCGATATTAGAAGAAATAATTGGAAACTAGATTATTTCTCAGAAAATTTTAAAGAATTTTACAGACGTTGTAATGAAAAAAATAAGATTAAGGAAAGTTGATGTTTGTAGGGATGGAAGCTTTAGTAATAATTAAAATAGTAGGATTGTTTATAGGTGTTTTTTAAAATTTTAAGAAATTTTTTATTCATTGCGGTTATTTTACCAAGTTTTAGTTATGCAATTGAAGATGAATGGAACATTCATGATTTTGGAACTTATGTCGTAGCGAGTGTTCCTGGTGAAGTTGTGCATGGTGATAAAATGAGATTTGTTCTTGAAAAAAGAAACTGCAATAAAATTGGAATAATGTTTTCCTTTTTAACTTATAAAAGTTCAGACACACCTGAATTACAAGGAAGAAAAGTTCCTATAAGAATAAATGGGTCTGATACATTGAATATTGCCGATGTTGTGCTAGTTAGGCCAGCTTTTAGTAATATGGCCTTTTTTGTAATGTTTACAGCTCCTCAGTATTATCCTTTAGATGAGTTTACTGATGGTATTATGAGAGATTATCGAAAAGATAACGAATTTAGCATAACACTTGCAAAGTCTGATGATTTTGATCCAGAAAAATATTTTGATATTTTGGACAACAATTGGAAATTAGATAAATTCCCAGAAAAAATTACTGAGGCTCATTTGATGTGCACTGGAAAACCAAGTAAAATGTTATCAGGCTAAAATAAATTTTTTATAGTTTAGTAAAAAAATATGAAACCAACAAAAAAAGAAGTTTATGATTTAATAAAATTTTGCACTGAAGATAATAAAGTTTGCCCACACCCCTATAGAGCTGCTATTTTATGGAAAATTATTGAAGGTAATGAACAAAAGGATAAGCCTGAAGTATTTGAGAAAATTAGGCCTCTAGTTTTGTATATGTGGACGAATTCTTCAAATGAGCAAAAAAGGATAAAATTTCACGAGCAAATTAAATTTGCAGGATTTTACTCACCAAATAAGGAAAAAGTTTTTTACAAATTAAAAGACTTTTTACATAATCTTGAAAAAGAGTGTTGGCGCTATACAAATAGACCATATGGTTTAGGATGGTGCAAAAGTAAAAGATAATTATTTTGTACTACTTTGAAGCTGATAAATTGAAACGTAATGTTTCTTTTTGGGTAATGGAATAATTACAGGTACATCAGTACATCTTGGGACTATTGATTTTTTTCCATAAATAATATTTGCATTATAATTTTCAAAGTTTGTTTCTGGATGAGGATTACCATCATTTATAATTGGCCAAGCATCACAGGCTCTATAACCAAATAATATTAAAGGTCTTGATCCATTAGTGTGATTTAATCCAGAGCCATGAATTGTTCGACAGTGAAAGAAAGCAACTGAACCTGCTTTTCCAGTCAGAGAAACTGATTTTTTAAAATTAATCTTGTTTTTTTGGGTATTAATTTTACCTACAAAGTAATTATCATTACTATGATGGCTAAATAGTTCTTTTTTATGAGAGCCCTTAATAACTTTTAAAGGACCATTTTTTTCATCACAATCTTCAAGATAAATACCGACTGTAATTAAATCATCATTTGTATGAGGGTAAAATGCAAAGTCCTGATGCCATTCAACTAAACTACCCTTTTTCTTATTAGGTAATTTAAAATTTAATTTTCCTAGATGAAATCTTACAGTGCCACCAATAAGCTTTTTAACAATACTAATAATCTTTCTATTCCTTGATAAATCATAAAATAATTTATTGTTATTTTGAGGATTATTTAATCTTAGTATTTCTTTATTTTTTGAAGAGTTGCTATTGAATACAAAGTGATAGTTATCGTAACTTTGGGTTCCTCCTTGATCTTTAACCTTTTTTTTACTGTTCTTTTCCTTTGTTACAATTTTATTAATAAGTGTATTTAATTTATTAATATCTTTCTTGGCAATAAGCGTTTCTTTAACTAGATAACCGTTTTTTTTATAAAAATTTAGGTCGTTATTTTTTTTCATTTTTTTTTACTCTACAAAATAATCCATCTCGAACATTAAGAATTGATATGTCTAAAAATCCAAGATTTACTAATATATCTCTTAAAGAGTCTTTATTAAATCTTAGATTAATTGGTGCATACAATCTATCGGTTAAATCATGTATTATATTCTTTGGGCTAGTACCCCACCAAAGAGGAAACCTTTTATAAAAATTTTTAGATCCAAACATTTTTAATAGTTGTGCTGGGTAAGAAAAAAAAAATAGTATGAAGGGCGTTAAAATATAACATAAAACTTTCACTATTTTATAATCTAATTTAGAAAATAATTTAATAAGCAAAGTCTCAATATAAACACCTAATTTTTTAAACTTATTGTCATGCTCTTTATATGTGTAGAAAATTAAAACTCCATTTTTATTAAGCACTCTTTTTGCCTCAATAAGAGATTGAGAAAAATCTTTTGTGTGATGAAATACTCCATAACTATAAATTATATCAAAGCAGTTATCTTTAAAAGGCAAATTTAAACAATCACATCTAATGAAATTAATATTATTAAAATATTCTCTTTTTGATAAATTCTCAATGTTTTCACCCAAATCTACTGCAAAAACATTTTTAAACATATATTTATCAATTACATACTTTAAATCTATTCCTTCTCCACATCCAATCTCAAGAAAATTTTCTTTTTTAAAATCTTCTTCCCCAAAATGTTCAATTATTTTTTCTATATGAGTATCTCCTCCGTCATGCTTATCTTTGTTGGATGAGTGATTACCTTTTCCCCACAATTCAATACTTTTCTTGTAATGATTGTCATTTGAAAATTCAGGAATACCTTCAATTAAATCTACAAAATTTAAATTTTTATTTTTTATTTTTTCTTTTAAAAAAGAAATCATTTTTTCAGTATAATCTAACTTTTACATTAGAAAAATTAAAATCCAATATGAAAATAATCCAGATAATATTGTAGCTATCACATTTCTTGAAAAATACCCAACTAGTATAGCAACTATTGCTCCAAAGATTTTAGGATCATTCATTTCTATAAAAGTTCCGTAATCATTTATAAATATTCCTGGAAATATTATTGCTGGAAATACTGCTGATGGAACATATGCTAATACAGCTTTAACTCTCTCTCCTAATAGATCCCTATTTACTAAAGCAACCATAGTCATTCTCATAAAGTAAGTAATTATTCCTGCAATTATAATTGTAAACAAGGTCACTTTTTTAACCTCAAAACTAATGCAGCTACAAACAATGCAATAATTGGTGAAATGATTATGTAGGATTTAAAAGGTGCATCAAAAAATAACAAAGAACTTAATCCACACGTAATCATTACTATTATATGATCTAATTTTTTAATATCTTGAACAACTATTGCAATAAAAGTTAAAGGAACTGCAAATTTTAGTCCAAGTTCCTCTGGGACAAATGAACCAAGAATTATTCCAGCTAATGTTGATATTTGCCAACAAACCCATAGTGTTCCGCCACTTCCTAATAAATGATAATGAAGATGAGTTTCATTTTTGTTTTTTTGAAAGAACTTATTAGATTCAGCAAAACCTTGGTCTACAACTAAATAAGATATCAAAAGCTTTTTGACAAATGATAACTTTTCTAAATATTCTGATAAAACAGCCCCATATAATAAGTGTCTAGAATTGATTACTCCAACTGAAGTTACTGCGATTAATGCAGAAGCTCCTCCAGAAAGCAATTGTAAGAATACTATTTGAGACGCACCACCAAAAATAATGATAGACATTGCGTAAACTAATACTGGACTAAAACCTAGCTCAATACCAATCGCTCCACATACAATTCCAAAAGGAATTACTGAAAACATGTGTGGTGCAACGGCCAATATTCCTTTAGAAAATATTTGTTTTTTAGAGAGCATTTACTTAACTGGTTGAAGTGCAACTTTTAAGTATTTAGTATCTAACTTACAGTCTTTATAACCTCGTTTAACAACATTTAAATATCTTTCAGTTGGATATCTAAATTCTGTTTTATTAACCATGATGTAAGTCATCACTGTTTTGTTGTAATGAGTAAAATAAAGTTTTTTATAAAGAATTGGATAATCTTCATAAACATCTAGTTTTTTTTCATCACTTTTTGATATTTCAAATAAGGCACCGGGAACTATAGAATTTTTACTCTTTTCTATGTCAGCAGCCCTATATTTGCTTCTAAAGTTTAATCTAAAGCCTTTAAGTTCATATTTTTTTATTAAAACAGAGTCTTTGCATCTCCGCTTCATTTGAAAAAGATTAAGATTACTTCCGTAAGCAAAATATAACATTACTCTAGTTCGACTATTTTAATATTTTTTGCTTTTACAAAATCAAGGATTAGTGAATTACATAAGTTTATTTTATCTTGATCTTTTGATCTTAATACAATTGATACACCTAATTTACCTTGTCTAAAAAAAGGATAACTACCAATTTCTACATCTTTATTGTTATCTTGAACATCAGTTAATGAACTTGCTATTTCACTTTCATAAGTCATCAAATTAATTGTCTTACTAAGAATTGGATCGCCACCTACTAATACATTTCCAAGTCCCCCAATCATTGCTTTTAATATCGATGGAACGCCTGGAAGAGAAAAAACATTTTCTACATAAAATCCTGGAGCTCCGCTGGTTGGATTTAAAATTAAATTAGCTGTAACTGGCATCTTTGCCATTTTTTGTCTACCATCATTAAAATTACCAGGTTCGTAGTATTTTTCTAGAATTGCAAATGCCTCTTTATGGAATCCATATTCAATATTAAAAGCTTTTGATATTGATTCTGCAGTTATGTCATCGTGAGTAGGGCCAATGCCACCTGTAGTAAACACATAGTTGTATTTAACTCTTAGTTCATGAACTGTATCAATTATCGTTTGCTCAATATCTGGAATAACTCTCACCTCACCTACCATAATTCCTAAAGAATTTAGCCAAGTAGCTAATGTACTTGTATTCAAATCTTTTGTTCTGCCTGATAATACCTCATTACCTATAATGATAATTGCTGCAGATATTTCTTTTTTATTAGTCATTTCTAAATATAAATAAAATCTTATGAAATTTACCAACACTTTGATAGCGGGAAAATTTATTCGCAGATATAAGCGATTTTTTACTGATATAGAAGTAAAAAATAAAAAAATAGTAGTTGCCCATTGTCCAAACACGGGGTCCATGATGGGTTTATTAGATCAAGGAAATGAAGCTTGGATAAGCGAGCATAATGATCCAAAGCGTAAATTAAAATTTACCCTTGAGATGATAAAAGTAAAAAAAAGAATAATTGGAGTAAATACTCATAGAGCGAATAGAATTGTGGAACATGCTTTAGAAAATAAATTAATTAAAGAATTTAGTACGATTAAAAATATACGTGCTGAATTTAAGTATTCTGATGATACAAGATTTGACTTTTTATGTGATAAGAAAATATTAGAAGTAAAGAATACAACATTAATGAGAGAAGATGATATTGCAGAATTTCCAGATGCTGTTACATCAAGGGGCACAAAACACCTCCAAAAGTTAAAGGAATCAATTAAAAAAGGATATAAGCCTTATGTCTTATTTTTAACTCAAATTCAGGGTATAAATAATTTTAGAATAGCAAAAGATATAGACTCTACTTATTATAAAGAATATTTAGATGCTAAAAAATCTGGTGTAAGCTTTCTTGCTTATAGATGCACTTTAAATTCTAAAGAAATTAAAATTGAAAAAAAAATAAAAATTATAGATGAGTAATTATTCAGAAAAATTTGAAAAAATGAGAATTGCTGGGAAACTAGCATCGAGAACCTTAGACATGCTCACAGATGAAGTTAAGGAAGGTGTTACTACAGACAAAATTGATCAACTTGGTTATGAGTTTATAAGAGATAATGGTGGCCACTCTGCTCCACTATATTACAGAGGGTTTAAAAAATCTTTGTGCACATCTTTAAACCATGTTGTTTGTCATGGCATTCCTTCTGACAGAGTTTTAAATGATGGAGATGCAGTTAATATTGATGTAACTGCAATAGTTAATGAGTACTACGGTGACACCAGCAGAATGTTTACCATTGGAGATATACCGGTAAAAGCTAAAAACTTAATTGACACAACTTACGAGTCGATGATGAAAGGAATAGCAATTTTAAAACCAGGTGTAAAATTAGGAGATATTGGATTTGAAATTCAATCCTTTGTTGAAGAAAGAGGATTTTCAGTAGTAAGAGATTTTTGTGGCCACGGTATTAGTAATACTTTTCATGAGCAACCTAATATTCTTCATTATGGTAAGAAAAATACAGGTTATGAGTTAATACCTGGTATGACCTTTACAATAGAGCCAATGATCAATGTTGGAAAGTTAGACGTAAAAGTGCTTAATGATGGGTGGACAGCTGTTACAAAGGATAAGTCTTTATCTGCACAATTTGAGCATACAATAGGAATTACAGAAGACTCTTATGAAATTTTCACAGAATCTGTTAAAGGTTATAAGAGGCCTCCATATAATTAATGATAACACGATACTCTAGAAAAGAACTTACGGATATCTGGTCGGAATATAATAAATATCAAATCTGGTTAGATGTAGAGATTGCTGCAGCTGAAGGAATGGAAAAACTGGGGACTATTCCAAAAGGTGTAGCAAATGCTGTTAGAAAAAAAGCTAAAATTAATGTTAAAAGAATTCACAACATTGAAGCGAAAGTAAAACACGATGTTATAGCTTTCTTAACCTCAGTTACCGAAAAAGTAGGTATTAAAGCAAGATATTTACACCAAGGAATGACCTCATCAGATGTTGTAGACACAAGTTTTAATATTCAATTAGTTCAATCTGGTAAGATTTTGTTAAAAGATATAGATCAAATTTTAAAAGTTTTAAAATCTAAAGCTAAAAAATATAAATTTACACCATGTATGGGTAGAAGCCATGGTATTCATGCAGAACCAATTACATTTGGTCTTAAATTAGCTTCATATTATGAGGAATTTAAAAGAAATAGAAAAAGGCTAGTTAGTGCAATAGACGAAATCTCAACTTGTGCAATATCTGGTGCTGTTGGTACTTTTGCTAACATTAGCCCTAATGTTGAAAAACATGTTGCTAAAAAACTTGGGTTAAAAGTTGAACCTATATCCACTCAAGTTATCCCAAGAGATAGACATGCACATTACTTCTCTGTTTTAGGAATTATTGCAGGATCAATTGAAAGAGTTTCAACAGAAATAAGACACTTGCAAAGAACAGAGGTTTATGAATTGCAGGAATTTTTTTCAAAAAAACAAAAAGGTTCAAGTGCAATGCCCCATAAGAAGAACCCAATATTATCAGAAAACTTAACAGGGCTAGCAAGAATGGTTAGAAGTTATACTATTCCAGCACTAGAAAATATTGCACTGTGGCACGAAAGAGATATCTCTCACTCTAGCGTTGAAAGAAATATTGGTCCAGATGCAAATATAACTCTAGATTTTGCTTTAGTAAGATTAGCAAGCGTATTAGATAAAATGATAGTCTATCCAAAGAAAATGCTTAATAACCTTAATATTACAAAGGGTACCATTTTCTCCCAAGAGTTGATGTTAGAACTAACAAAATCAGGTTTAACTAGAGAAAACTCTTATAGATTAGTTCAAGCACATGCCAAAAAATGCATAGCAGATAATCTTAATCTTTTAGATGTTGTGATGAGTGACAAAAACATTACATCTAGAATATCAAGTAAGAAAATGAAAAAAATATTTGATTATTCTTCACACTTTAAGAATGTTAATTTAATTTTTAACAGGGTGTTTAAATAATGAAAAAAGGTAAAAAATTATACGAAGGTAAAGCTAAAATAATCTATGCTAGTAATGATAAAAATTTAGTAATTCAACATTTCAAAGATGATGCAACAGCTTTTAATAATCAAAAGAAAGATATCATTGAAGGTAAAGGAATTTTAAATAATAGAATTTCAGAACATATTCTTACTCAATTAAGCAATGTTGGTATAAAAAATCACTTAGTAAAGAGGCTTAACATGAGAGAACAGCTAGTTAAGTTAGTGGAAATTATTCCAATTGAGTTTGTTGTTAGAAATATTGCAACAGGGTCTTTAACAAAAAGATTGGGTATAGAAGATGGTACAGTATTAGAATATCCGCTAATTGAATATTGTTTAAAAAATGATGAATTGGGAGATCCTTTAGTGAGTAAAGAGCATATATATGCTTTCAATTGGATGAGTGTAATGGAACTTGATTGGATTGATGAGCAAATTAGAAGAATTAATGATTTTCTTCAAGGCATGTTTAGAGGCGTTGGAATTAAATTAGTAGATTTTAAAGTTGAATTTGGAAGATTTGAAGCTGATGGCAAAAGAGAAATTATGTTAGCTGATGAAATTAGTCCTGATACGTGCAGACTTTGGGACATGAGAACAGATAAAAAACTAGATAAAGACAGATTTAGAAATAACCTAGGAAATTTAGTTGAAGCATACCAAGAAGTGGCAATTAGGCTTGATATATTACACGAACAATCAAATATAAGACCATTAACTTATCCTAAACCTAAAGCAGTAAAAATTAAGAAAAAATGAAAGTAAAAGTAATAGTCACTTTAAAAAATGGAGTGCTAGATCCACAAGGTAAAGCAATTCAGCAAACTTTAAATGGAATGACTTTTGACAATGTTTCAGAGGTTAGACAAGGTAAATATTTTGATATTGAGGTAAATGAGAGTGATGAAAGTAAAGCTAAATCACAAGTAGAAGAAATGTGTAAAAAACTTTTAGCAAACCTAGTTATTGAGGATTATAAAATCTTGTAACTACTGAATGAAATCATCTGTAATTATATTCCCTGGTTCAAATTGTGATAGAGACATGGATGTGGCTCTTAAGAAATTTGGGTTTGAAAATCAAATGGTTTGGCACAATGACGCTAAAATTCCTAAGAGTGATTTAATTGTACTACCTGGAGGTTTTTCTTACGGAGATTACCTTAGATGTGGAAGTATTGCTGGAAAATCAAGAATAATAAAATCTGTAATGGATTTTGCTAACTCAGGAGGATTAGTTCTTGGAATTTGTAATGGTTTTCAAATTTTAACTGAGACGGGTCTACTTCCTGGAATACTCCAACAAAATAAATACTTAAACTTTATTTGCAAAAATGTTTTTGTTAAAATTAAAAATAAAGAAAATAAATATTTTAAAAAAATTAAAAAAGAAGTTTTAGAACTTCACATTGCCCACAACGAAGGAAATTATTTTTGTTCAAACGATGAGTTAAAATCAATTGAAGATAATGGTCAAATTGCTGTTACCTATTGTGACAGTAAAGGCAATGATAATGAAAAAAATAATCCAAACGGCGCCTTAAAAAATATAGCTGGAATATTTAATAAAAATAAAAATATTTTAGGCATGATGCCTCATCCAGAAAGAATGATTGATCCATTTCTTTCAGGTGAAGATGGATCATTATTTTTTAAAAATTTAATTGAAAGCTTATAATGGTTGAAGTTAACGAAAAAATAGCAATAGAGCATGGATTAAAAAGTGACGAATATAAGAAAATCTGTGATCTTTTAAAAAGAACACCAAATATTACTGAATTAGGTGTTTTTTCGGCGATGTGGAATGAGCACTGCTCTTACAAGTCATCCAGAAGACATTTAAAAAAATTACATACTAATGGTGACCAAGTAATTCAGGGTCCAGGAGAAAATGCTGGAGTTGTAGATATTGAAGACGATGATGCAATTGTATTTAAAATAGAAAGTCATAACCATCCTTCATTTATTGAGCCCTATCAAGGAGCAGCTACAGGTGTAGGTGGGATTATGAGAGATGTATTCACAATGGGTGCCAGACCCATTGCTAATTTAAACTCTATTCATTTTGGCTCACCAGATCATGAAAAAACAAGAAATCTATTAAGAGGAGTTGTTAAAGGAATTGGTGGATATGGTAACTGTATTGGTGTACCGACAATAGCTGGTCAAACTTGCTTTGATGAATCTTATAATGGAAATATTTTAGTAAACGCAATGACATTGGGTTTAGTTAATAAAAATAAAATATTTTATTCAAAAGCTGCTGGAATTAACAAACCAGTAATCTATGTTGGCTCAAAAACAGGAAGAGATGGGATACATGGAGCAAGTATGGCATCTGCTATTTTTGATGACAAAATAGAAGAAAAAAAACCTACTG
>CABXYN010000005.1 GCA_902516395.1 uncultured Pelagibacteraceae bacterium
GGCCCAATGTGTGCTTTTTGTGATGCAGCGAAAAGGTTACTGAATAGAAATAATCTTGAATACAAAGTGATTGATGTATCAACTGGAACAGATTTAAGAGATGAAATGATTAGAAAAGCAAATGGAAAACGTACAATTCCTCAAATCTTTTTTAACGATGAACATATTGGTGGTTATCAAGAACTTAGAGACCTAGAAAAAAATGGTACTTTAGAAGCTTCACTAAAGTAAATTTAATTCCAATCTATTAAACATAATTGTTTTTTTGCTAATTCACTTAAATCATTAATTTTAGTTCTTCCTTTATAATTAACTTCGTAGTCCTCAGCAGCAAAATCTGGTGGACTTTTACCTTCAATAAATTTTTTTGATTGTTTTTTTATGTAATCAATATTTTTTTTACAGTATGGAGTTGCTCCTACATAAATAACATTTGAAAAAGTTTTCCCCATATGTTTTTCCTCAACAGCATGCACAACGTCGGGGTGC
Source organism: uncultured Pelagibacteraceae bacterium (assembly GCA_902516395.1). Taxonomy (GTDB): domain Bacteria; phylum Pseudomonadota; class Alphaproteobacteria; order Pelagibacterales; family Pelagibacteraceae; genus Pelagibacter. The sequence goes on from CABXYN010000005.1 coordinate 490, forward strand.
CACCAAATAGTATCTCCAGGATACATTTTTGGAATTGAAATTAAACCTTCTAACAATAAGCTATGATATTTTTCATTTATTGATAAAGCTTTTCCTGCTTTTGAACCGCATAACTCGTTTTCAGGCACATCATCTAGTAAAGCTCTTGTTAAAACATATGCCATTCCTTTGGCGATAGGAATTAATTGTAAAGTTCCATCATTTGGACCTTGTTCTGTTAAGGCTGTCCATCCTTGGAATGTTCTAAATACATGTGCTACCGCAGGTGACTCAAATTCAATTGTTTCATCTCTATATTTAGCATCAAATGGATTATAATTTTCGAAATTATCTGAAAAAATATCATTATAAATTTTTTGATATGCATTATCAGTCCATCTTTCAATCGATCCAGCATCACAATGTGGTGATAACCCCAATGTATCGTCTCCTGGTTCTCTTCTTCTTACTCGATCTGCGTATACAAGTTCTTTATTTGGATCAAAAACACTTTTATCCTTATACTTATAGTTCCAAAGATTATTTAGCCATTTTTTAACCTTTTCCATTTCTTGAGAGTGTCTAATTTCTGTTTGTGCTTTAGACCAATACAATCCAAAAATTTGAGGTTTTCCTGATTTGAGCTCACTGAAATATTTATCTACACCTATCTTTTTTTTTTGATCTTCAAAATAATTATTTTCTAAAACATATTTATCTAGGTTTTTATTCAGATCTTTCATTTTTTTTTTACCAAAAACATTTCTAATTATTACACACCCACGTTTCAGAACTTTCTCATTAATAGTCCTTTCGTTTTCAATTAAAATATTTTTAAATTCTATTTCTGGGATAATCGAATTCTCAAAACTTTTAATTATCTCAACTTCTTTTTTGATATATTTCTCAATATTTTTGAAATTACTTAAATAATTTTTCGATTTATTTTTTAACTTAATTTTTTCAGAGATAATCTTTTTTTGTATTTCAATTATATTCATAATTTGAAATCAATTATTTTGGTTTAAAAACTAAGCAAACTCCATTATTACAATATCTTTTTCCTGTTGGTTGTGGGCCATCATCAAATATATGGCCGTGATGTCCTCCACAATTCTTACAATGGTACTCGGTTCTGGCATAACCGATATGATAATCTGTTGTAGTTTCAAATGCATCAGGTAAAGACTTATAAAATGATGGCCAGCCAGAGCCACTTTCATACTTAGTATTAGAGTCAAACAATTTCGCTCCACAGTTTGCACAATGATAACTTCCCTCTCTCTTTTCAAAATTAAGTTCGCTTGAACCTGGTGGCTCTGTTGCTTCCTCAAATAATACTTTATTTTGTTGATGAGTTAAGTCTGGATTATTTTTTGTCATTTAAATATTTAGCACAATTTTTATGTAAACTTGCGTGTAATTCAATAAGTTTTTTAAAGTCTTTGTTGTAACCACCACCTAAAACTCCACAAATTGGAACTCTTCTTGAAAAAAAGTTTCTAATAACCATCTCGTCTCTTTTATTAATTCCATTGTCAGTAATACACAACTTGCCTAATCTATCATCTAAGTGAATATCAACACCTGCGATGTAAAATACGAAATCAAAATTAAAATCGTTTAGAAAAATTAAATTTTTTTTTAAAATATCTAAATACTCATCATCTTCCATGTTTTGTTCAAGTTCAATATCCAGATCACTTTTTGATTTAATTGGTGGATAATTCACTTTTGTGTGCATACTAAATGTAAAAACGTTATTTTCATTTTTAAATATTTCTGAATTTCCATTGCCTTGGTGAACATCTAAATCAACTATTAGGATTTTGTTAGCCAACCCTCTATTCAAAAGATATTTTGCAGCAACAGCCACATCATTAAAAACACAAAAACCAGCTCCCTCGTCATAAATAGCATGATGACTTCCACCAGCTGTATTACAAGCTATTCCATAATTAATTGCTAATTTAGAGGCCAATACGGTTCCGCCTGTTGCAACTAAAGATCTTCTGACCACACTATCAACTAAAGGGAAACCTATTTTTTTAACCAATCTTTGCTCTAATGTTTTATTTTTAATTTTTAAAATATACTCCTCCGAGTGAACTTCTTTTAGTGTATCTACTGAGCATGGATCAGGTTTATAAAACTTCTTAACTACCTTTTCTTTTTTAAGAAAACTTGCTAATTCACCAAACTTTTTAATTGGAAATTTATTATCATCACCAATTTTTGCTTCATAATCAGGGTGATTTACAACTGGTAATTCCACTTTACTTTATTTCTCGAATAGGCTTACCAGCAACGCAGGATTCTAAATTCTCAATCATTTGTGTATAGAAAATAGAATAATTTTCAGCTGTGACATAGCCTACGTGTGGAAGCAAAAGTGCGTTAGGCACAAATCTCAATTTATGACCACTGGGTAGAGGTTCTTTATCATAAACATCGATACCAGCTCCAGCAATTACATTAGTTGAAAGAGCTATAATTAAATCGTCTTCATTTACAATCGGACCTCTTGAAGTATTAATTATAAATGCAGATTTTTTCATTTTATCAAATTCAGCAAGCTTTATACAATCCTTGTATCTTACGCCTCCCTGAACATGAATTGAAATAAAGTCAGAGTTTTGAATAAGATCCTCTTTGCTAGATGGCAAAACATCAAGTTCTTTACACTTATCTAGACTTAAATTTTCACTCCATGCCATAACTTGCATGCCGAAAGCTTTTGCTATTTTAGCAACCTGGGATCCAACTTTTCCTAAACCAATAACTCCTAAAATTTTACCTTTTAATTCTATGCCTACCGTTGTCTGCCAATAACCTTGATACATATTATCAACCTCAACTTTAATATTCCTTGCAAGGCCTAAGATTAAAGCCCATGTTAACTCGCATGTTGGATTTGAATTAATTTGAGTTCCAGTAACAATAATTTTTGCTTTCTTTGCTGTCTCTAGATCTATTGCTTTATTTCTCATTCCACTTGTTGAAATATATTTTAGTTTTTTTAAATTTTTAATGAGATTTGAACTTATTATAGTTCTCTCCCTCATGATAAGTAGAGCTTCAAATTCTTTTAATTTTTCAATAGCATCATCTTCATTTTCAAAGGGTTCACTAAAAATCTCAATATCAAACTTTGATGAAAGATTTTTCAAATCTATAAATTCTTGAGCAACGTTTTGATAATCGTCTAAAATGGCTACCTTAAGCATTTTGAGTTTTTTTGTTCGAGATTGTAATACCAGCAATTATAAAAATTGCACCTAAGAAATGGTAAAATAAAATTTTTTCATTGAAAATTATCATAGCCATTATTGCACCTAGAATTGGCATCAAATGGAGAAAAACTCCAGATCTATTAGCCCCAATAAGTTTTACACCTTTTATCCAAAACAGAAATGAGATTAGACCAGGAAAAAAAACAACATAGAATAAAACTAAATAAAAAGAGGATTGTAATTTGATTACACTGCCCAAACTATAATCAATAAAATACATTGGAATTAGAAAAATTACTCCAAAAGTTATAACGATCTGTAATAGAGAAATTGGAGATAGATTGAATTCCTTTTTTTTCAAAAGAGCTGAATAAAGAGACCATGCAAACATTGCAATTAATGCAAAAATATCTCCTTTGTTAAAAGACAAATTTAATAAATTATTTAAATTTGCTTTTGTTATTATAAACAAAACACCTGTAAGTGAGAGAAATACTCCTATTATTTGAAATGAATTTGTTTTCTCAATTCTAAGTAAAGATGAAAATAATATAATCATAACTGGTACTGTTGAAATCATAAGTACTCCAGTAATAACTTGGGTATGTCTGAGTGAGTAAAAAAGAGCTGAATTAAAAACTGTCACAGCTAAAATTCCCAACAATGAAAATAAAAAAATATTTTCTATTATAATATTTTTGTTATTTAATAATTCTTTATAAGTGAACGGAAGTAAAACTAACCAAGCCAAAAACCATCTATAAAAATTTAAGGATATCGGAGGAATATCAATAATGCTTGCAGCTTTTCCTACTATAAAGTTGCCTGCCCAAAATAAACAAGCTAAAACCAAATAAAGAGATGCTAAATATAAAGGGCTAAGTGTTTTCATGAAAAGAATTTAGTAAATCTGATCTATAGTTTATAGCTTCTTTTATATTCTTTTCCTTAACATGTCCAAAACCTCTGATTTGATCAGGCACTGATGCTATTTTAACTGCTGTTTCATAGTTAGATTTATTTATTTTTATTCCTATGTCAGTAATTGTTTCCTTATAATCTCTTATCAATTCTCTCTCTTTTTTTCTTTCATTTAAATAACCAAATGGATCAAGCTTTGTACCTCTTAAAAATTTAAATTTAGAGAGTAATTTAAACACATTAAATAACCATCCTCCAAATTTAACTTTTAGCAATTTCCCATCAACTTTGCTTTTTTTACTAAAAATTGGAGGAGCTAAATAAAAGTTATAATTAAAGTTACCTTCAAAGTTTTTATTTACATCATCTACGAATTTTTTATTTGTCATTAATCGCGATACTTCATACTCATCTTTGTATGCCATTAATTTGAAGTAATTTTTCAAGACTGCAGTTGAGAATTGACTTCCATTTCCTATATTTTTATCTATCTTTCTTGCATAGCTTACAAGATCTCCAAATTTTTCAGCATATTTTATATTTTGATAATCTTCCAAGAACTTAAATCTATTCTTATATTTTTCATCAAAACCCACTAGTACTTCTGGTTCATCTTTAATTATATCTACTACTTCCTCTTTTAGATTTTCATAGTGTCTTCCAAATCTGAATGCATCAATATTATCTTTTACACTTGCACCATTTAACTTAATTGCTTTTTCAATTGATGAAGCTGAAATTGGTATTAAGCCTGATTGATATGCTACTCCAACATTAAACATATTTGATAAAATTGAATTTCCTAAAATCTTTGATGTAATTTTATTTGATGATATAAACTTTATATTTTCTTGACCTGCTATATTAATTAAATTATCTCTCATTTCATCAAATGGTAAGTAAAAATTTTTGTCCCTTGTAAAATCTCCAGGCATAACTTCATCTGTATTAATTATTAATTTTGAAATTTTTTTATCTAAGGTTTTTATTATTTCTAAATCATTTGATACAAGTAAATCAAATCCTAGAAGTAAGTTAGTATCGCCATAAGATAACCTTATTGCTCCAACATCTTCTGGTTTTTCAAAAATTCTTAAGAAACTTTTAACAGCTCCACCTTTTTGTGCTAATCCAGTCATATCTAAAACCCCTGACCCTTTTCCATCTATTTGGGAAGCGGTTGCAAGCACAGCTCCAATTGTAACAACGCCTGTGCCACCAATTCCAGCAATCATTATTCCAAAAGATTTATTAATTTGAGGTAATATTGGATCATCTATCTTTGAATTTATTTTATTAATTAAATTATCGTCATAATTTTTCTTAAGTCTTATATCTCCCTCAAGACTTACAAAACTTGGACAAAACCCATCTACACATGTGTAATCTTTGTTACAAGAAGATTGGTCAATTTGTCTTTTTCTACCATATTCAGTTTCAACAGGTGCAATAGAAACACAATTAGATTGAATTCCACAATCTCCACAACCTTCACATAAGTCTTTATTAATAAAAATTTTTTTCTTAGGCTCTTCCAAGATACCTTTTTTTCTTCTCCTTCTTTTCTCAGCTGCACAGGTTTGATCATAAATTATTACAGTTGTTCCATTAATTTTGCTCAATTCAATTTGAACATCTATAATATTTTTTCTATCATAAACTTTGGAATTTCTCGCAAAACCTCCTAAGTCGCTATATTTTTCAATTTCATCAGTGATTATTGCAATTTCTTCGACACCTTCTGCTTCAAGTTGTTTAGACATTTGAGCAACTGTTGGTAATCCATCTAATGCTTGGCCTCCTGTCAAAGCAACTGCATCATTATACAAAATCTTAAATGTCATTTTAGTTTTTGCTGCAACTGCATGTCTTATGGATAGAATTCCTGAATGAATGTAAGTCCCATCTCCCATATTTTGAAAAACATGTTCTGTATTACTAAATACGGACTCACCAACCCAAGTTGCACCTTCTGATCCCATCTGTGAAAAGCCTTCATTATCTCTCTCCATATGTTCTACAAGATAAGCACAACTAATACCTGTAATTGCTCTACTACCTTCAGGTATTCTAGTTGAAGTATTATGAGGGCACCCAGAACAGAAATGTGGGACTCTTTTTAAAGAAATATTTGAATTAGTTTTTTCTTTTAAAGACTCTAATTTTTTTGAAAGATTATTTACTTCATCTGGTAGTTTAAGGTAATTAATTATTTCAAAGATCTTTAAACCTATTTCTCCTGGGTCTAAAGCTCCAGATGAAACAAATAAATCATTATTATTTTCATCATTTTTTCCAACAACTTTTACATTTAAATTTTTATTAAATAATATTTCTTTGACTTGTGTTTCAATGATTGATCTTTTTTCTTCAACAACAATAATTTTTTCTAAATTTTCAGAAAATTTTTCAATTATTGTTTCCTCTAATGGCCAAGGTATAGCAATTTTAAGAAATTTAATTCCTACTTGATTAGCAATATCTTTATTTATTCCTATTTTTTCTAGCCCTAATTTTGTATCTAAAAAAGACTTTCCAGTGCTAATTATTCCAACTTTTGGTTTTTTTGAGTCGAAAATAATTTTATTCAAATTATTTATTTTACAAAATTCTTTTACATATTTTATTTTATGGTGGTGTAGCCGATATTCTTTTTCTTGTGCAGTGTCTTTAAGTCTTATATTTAAACCTTCAGTTGGATAGCTATCACTTAAAACATCAGTAAGTTTTAATCTGTTTTCATCTAAGTCAACTGTCGCTCCAGAACTCACATTATCATGAACACACTTTATTCCAACCCAACAACCACTTTTTCTTGATAATTCGATTCCTATTATTCCATAATCTAAAATTTCTTGAACACCACTCGGATTAAAAAAAGGTATCATCGCATCAATCATTGCAAGCTCACTTTGATGAGAAGTTGTTGAAGACTCGCATATATGGTCATCTCCCATTAAAGCAATAACACCACCAAATTTTGAAGTACCAGCTAAGTTTACATGTTTTAGAGCATCTCCTGCTCTATCTACTCCTGGCCCTTTACCATACCATATGCCAAAAACACCATCGTATTTATCTTTTTTTCTAAGATTTACTTGCTGTGTTCCCCATAAAGAAGTTGCAGCAAGTTCCTCATTTATTCCTGGTTGAAAATAAATATTGTTTTCATTCAAATATTTTTTGTTTTTTAAAATCTGCTGATCGTAGCCACCTAGAGGGGATCCTCTATAACCAGATATGTAACATGCGGTATTTAAGTTTTTTTGTTTATCTCTTCTTGCTTGAACAATTGGAACTCGAACAAGAGCTTGAGCACCAGTTAAAAATCTAGTGCCTTTTCTTAATTTATATTTGTCTTCAAGTTTAATTTCCACACTATTAAACTTTATTAGGCAAATCTCACTGAACTGTAAGGTTTTAAATCCATATTAGTATTTTCATTTGCAATCATGCCAGACACTATTTTCCCAGAAATTGCACCTAAAGTCCATCCTAAATGATGATGACCAAATGAGTAAAATACATTCTTATAATTTTTTGATGGTCCAATTATTGGTAAAAAATCTGGCAGCGTGGGTCTAAAACCTAACCACTCATCTTTATGCTCAGGTAATCCGTCAAGCATATCCTTCGCATTTAAAATTAAGTTATTAATCCTAGATTTTGATAAAGCATTCTCTAAACCACCAAACTCGACAGTACCAACTACTCTCAAACCTTGATCCATCGGCGACATTCCAAACCCTCTGTTAGAATAAACTACTGGTCTTGATATTAAATGATCAAAATCTTTAAAATGAACATGATACCCTCTTTCAGTATCTAATGGTATATTTTCATGAAGTTTATCAGTAAGTTTTTTTGAAAACGCTCCACATGCAATAACTAATTTATCAAAAACAAACCTCTGAGTTTCTGATCTTAAAACAGGTTTTTCTTCATCAAAATTCAAATCATGGATATTAAGTTTTAAAAATTTACCTCCTTTATTTATGAAATTTTGAAATAACTTAATTAGTATTTTTTTTGGATTTCTTGCGTGTCGTGCATAATCATAAAAAACACCTCCATGATAAAATGGTTTTAAATTTGGTTCTAAATCATGTATTTCTTTTTTATTTACTACCTGTTGTTTAACACCAAGATCATCTCTAATTTTTATTTCTAATTCTCTACTCTTTAAATTTTTTTCATTCCAAACATATAAGATACCATTGTTTTCAACTAAACCTTCTAAATCGATCTCTTCGAATAGTTCATCATAAGCCAGTAATGATTGATCTAAAATTTGATGCATATTTTTTGCGGTATGCATCATTTTATCATTAGTACAATTCATTAAAAATTTTGAAAACCAAGGGATCATTTTTGGAACATAATTCCATTTAAGTGCTAAAGGTCCTCTTGAACTCATAAGCATAGATGGCACATCGCTTACAATATCTGGTCTATTTAAAGGAACTGATGCATAAGGAGAAAAATGACCTGCATTACCATAAGAGGCCGCATTTCCAGGTTCATCTCTATCGAACAAAATTACTTGATAGCCTTTTTTTTGAAGAAATAGAGCATTGCAGACTCCTTGAATTCCTGCTCCTATTATACCAATTTTTAAAATCTTTTCTGACACAAAAAAAATATAGTTGGTAGGAAAAATTATAATAGATGCTATTTGATCGCGGCAGATAACTGTTTACAATATCTTAACTGCCGATCGGATCTCGACTGTAAATTTTACAGCTCATTACGATGCTTAAACCTAGCATAATTGATAACATAGATGATCCTCCGTATGACATAATAGGAAGAGGTGCTCCAACAATTGGCAACAACCCAACTACCATAGCTATATTTACAAAAATATATAAGAATAAAGCAGATGCAAAACCAAAACAGTATAGTTTTGCAAAAAATGATCTACTAGAAAAACCAATCCTTATTATTCTGTAAATTAATAAAGTGTATAGTAAAATCAATACCATTGAACCAGCAAATCCAAACTCTTCAGAGAAAAGAGTAAAAATGAAGTCAGTGTGTTTTTCAGGTAAGAATTCAAGATAACTTTGCGTACCTTGCAAGAAACCTTTGCCTAACAATCCTCCTGAACCAATTGCTATTTTAGATTGAATTATTTGATAACCTGCACCTAAAGGATCTCTATCTGGATTAAAAAAAGTTAATATTCTTGATTTTTGATAAGGTTTTAAAATTGAAATTACAAAAGGTAATGAGACTAATAATATTAATCCTGAATATACAAAATATTTTAAGTTAAGTCCTGCCAACCAAATAATAACCAACCCACTTCCTGCTATTAAAATTGCCGTTCCTAAATCAGGTTGCGTTATAACTAAATAGCAAGGTATCAACAAAAGTATAATTGGTTGTAATAAATATTTATAACTTTGTATATCTGAGCTTTGAATACGATGGTAATATCTTGCAAAACAAACTATTACCGCAATTTTCATTAGTTCTGAAGGCTGAAGGTTCATTATGAAAAGATTTATCCATCGTTTAGATCCTGATGCTGAAATTCCAAAAAAAATTACAAATAATAATAGTAAAATTCCTAAAATATAAAAACTGTAGGCATGTTTATACCATGCTGAGACCCTTACGAATGACAATACTAAAAACATAGAAAAAAATACCAAAAACCTAATTAAGTGATTTTTAGTATAAAAAGAAAAGTTTCCACTTTCTGTGGAATAAATTGCAAATACACTTAATGAACCTATTATAGCAACAACTATTATTAAAAAATAATCAACTGCTTTCAGTTTATCAATAAATGAATAGCTTGAAGAATTTAGTGAGGTTGAAAGTATCATGCAATATTTTTTAAATCTTTTCTAATTTTTTCTCTTAATTCATGTCTATCTAAAATTTTTTTTATTAATTTGTTTGCTAATGGGGCAGCTGCCTTGCTACCTGAACCTCCATGCTCTATTAAAACACTAAGTGAATATCTTGGTTTATCATAAGGCGCAAATGCAATAAATAAAGCATGATCTCTACTTTTGTATTCTATCTCTTCAAGGTCTAAATCAAGCTCTCTATCTTGATCAGTTATTCTTTTAACTTGAGAAGTTCCAGTTTTTCCAGCAAACTTATACTTATTTATTTCATGTCTAGATCTGAATGAGGTTCCAAATTGTTCATTAGTCGACCCATACATTGCATCCAGAACTACCTTTAAATTATTTGGATTTCTGTAAAGTCTTTCATAATGTTTAAATTCATAATCTTTCAAAATATCTTGACTGACAGATTTATTTTTTTCACTTTCAATTTTGGATTTAATTTTATCTAAATCTATTTCTTTATCATAAATTAAATTTGGCTTAATCTTATAGCCTCCATTAGCCAATTGCGCTGTCATCAAACATAATTGAAGCGGAGTTGTTTGAATGTAACCTTGTCCTATTCCAGTAATTACAGTTTCGCCAAGATACCAAGACTGCTCTAAAACTTGTTTTTTCCATTTCGTTGAAGGGATAATTCCTTTTTTTTCTTCTGAAAAAAAATCTTCTAAAACTTTTGAACCCAGACCATATCTCTTTGCAATAAGTGAAAGCTTATCTACACCTAAAAGCCTTGCAACTTCATAAAAATAAATATCACATGACTGTTTAATGGCATTTCTCATACTCATTAATCCATGACCATTTTTTTTCCAACAATGGTATCTTTCTCCATATAATTCATATGGATGATCATGGCCTTTACAGTTTACTTTAAACTTTGTATCAATTATTCCATATTCCAGAGCAGCAAGAGCAACTATAGGTTTTATAGTTGATCCTGGAGAATATAAACCTGCTAATGATTTATTTTGCAAAGGTCTTAATTTATTATTTTTAATTTCATTCCAATCTTTAGTGCTAATTCCATGTGTAAACTTATTTGGATCGTAGGTTGGGGACGATGCCATTGCAATTACTTCGCCTGTATATATATCCATAACACATATTGAGCCTGCCTGATTTTTTAATAACCCTTGAGCCAATTGCTGAATTTCTAAGTCTATGGTCGTTCTTAAATTTTTGCCTTGGGTTTCTTTCTTATAACTAATTTCACTTATTTTTTTTCCTGATGCATTTACTTCATATCTTTTGACTCCATGATTTCCTATTAGGTCATTATCTTTTGAATTTTCAATACCAATTTTTCCAACTTTTAAACCTGGTACAAAGTTTTCTTCTACTTTATTTTTATTTTGAATATCTGTAGTGGTTGCATCACCAACATAACCAACAACATGTACTAAGTCATTAGAATAAGGATAATATCTTGAAGTAGATAAAACTGGCTTTGCACCTTCCAATTCATGCAAGTATAAATTTAATTTAGAAAATTCTTTCCATGATAAATTTTCAGAAATTATTAAAGTATCCCACGGTTTAGACTTTTCTTTCTTCTCATATATTTTTTTTATTTCATCCTTTTTAAGACTTATAATATTTTTAAGTCTAAAAATTGAATTATTAAAATTGGAAACTTCTTCAAGAGATAAATGAACTTGATAAACTCTTTGATTATCTGCAATGACATTATTAAAATAATCAGTTATTATTCCTCTTTGAGGTGGAGTTTTCCATTCTCTAATTCTATTTTGGTCAGATAAAACCTCATATTTTTGCTTTTCAGAAATTTGAAGATTATATAATCTTGAAGTAACAATCCCAAGTAACCCAAGCTTTGCACCAACTAAAACAAAAAGTCTTCTACTTATAATTTTATTTTTATTTAAATTACCTATTTTTTTTATCATTCTCTCTAACTAGCACCATATTATCTATCCAAACAAATATTTTGAAAAATATAGGGTAAATTAAAAATGTGACGAATAAACCCAATATTAAACTTTCATAGACAATTGAAATTTTAAATATTGAAATTAATATAATGTAATTTATTGATCCTACAATTAAAATTGCTATGAAAAATGAAATCCAATCATAAATTAAATTGTAAATGATCGTTCTATTTCTTATAAATGCTCCAATCACAGATAATAATAAATAATCTATGGAGGATATTCCAATTGGTAAACTTTGAACTACATCATTTATAATTCCTGCAAAAAAAATTAATCCATAACCTAGATGTTCTGGTTTTTTTAAACTCCAGAAGAATACAATTATGTAGCTTAAGTTTATGATAAAATCATAGTTTTTATAAATAATATTAAAATTTAAACCTAAAATTACGACTAAAAATAAAATTAAAGTGGGTAAACTTGTAATTGTCTTAGAATAAATTCTGTTAGCAAATAAACTCACTTTTTAAAATAAACCTTAACATATTTAATTTGATCAAAATCTGTAAAAAATTTCACAAATTTTTTGTTATTTTTTATAGTTATTTTGCCTATGGGTATTCCAGAAGAAATTATTCCATCAGCTCCTGAAGTATAAACAATATGACCCTCTTCAACTTGATTTTTTTCAGGCAGATACTCAATATCACCATAAAATTTGCTTCCATTCCCTGAAACTATTGCGCTGGTCCCATTAGGTTCGATTATTATTGGTATCTTGCTATTAAGATCATTTATTAATAAAACTCTAGATGTTAAGTAATTAACTCCTACTACTTTGCCTATGAAATATGGTCCACTTCTCACAGCTGACCCTATTTTAATATCATGTTTGAAACCTTTGTTGATCACAATTGATCTTAAATATGGGCTCTCCTGATCTAATAAAATTTTTGTTATATGATAATTATCTGAAAAGAGCCTTTTTTCTTCAATCAGTGCATTAAGCCTTATATTTTCTTCTTTTAAAAACTGATTTTCAAATTTTAACTCCTCAATATTTAAATTGATAATCTTAAGTTGTTTATTTTCTTCATTTGATTTTAAAAGATTACTAACACCATAATAAGCATTTTTTAATGTTAAAAACGGCAATGATATAAAATAAGAAGTTTTAGAAACAGCATCTTTAGTTACTGCCCTAAATTGATTAATAGGACCTGTTTTAAAATATTCTAATGATAAAACAATTAAGGATACTATAATTAAAGTTAAAAGTGAAAATTTTTGTCTGTTACCTTTATTTAAAAAAATTGAACGAGCAGATATAACCAAATCATCTCTGCCCATTTCTTTAGACATTTTGATTAATACTCAGATAAGACTGATGAAAAAGTTTCCTCTTGGTCTAAAGCTTTACCAGTTCCAATTGCAACACAAGATAAAGGATCGTCAGCAACATTTACTGGAAGACCTGTTTCTTTTGAAAATCTTTTGTCTATGTTATTTAAAAGAGAACCACCACCTGTAAGAGTTAAGCCCATATCAACTAAATCAGCAGATAACTCTGGTGGGGTATTCTCTAAAGCTTTTTTTATCGAAGATACAATATCTTTTAGAATTGGATTTAGTGCTTCAGCAGTGTCTTCTTCAGAAATATTAACCTCTTTAGGAGTACCAGATCTTAAATCTCTACCTTTAACTGCATATGTATTATTATTTGTTGGAATAGCTGTACCGATATCTTTTTTGATTTTTTCTGCAGTACTATCGCCAATCATTAAATTGTACTCTTCTCTCATATATTCTTTCAATGCATTATCCATCGCATCACCTGCTACTCTCAATGACTCTGAATACACGACACCACCTAAAGATAAAACTGCAATTTCGGTTGTCCCTCCACCTATATCAACAACCATTGACCCTGTTGCTTCAGATATTGGTAGTCCAGCTCCTACTGCTGCAGCTATTGGTTCTTCAATTAAGTTTACTTTACGAGCTCCAGCTGCAAGGGCGCTATCTTGAATAGCTTTTCTTTCAACTGGTGTTGAACCAGTTGGCACACAAATTAAAATTCTAGGATTAGCTAATGTTTTTTTATGAACTTTTTTAATAAAGTGTTTAATCATCTCCTCAGTGACAACGAAGTCTGCAATAACTCCATCTCTCAAAGGTCTGATTGCTTGAATATTTCCTGGTGTTCTTCCAAGCATAGTCTTTGCTTCATCTCCAACAGCTAAAACTGATTTTTTTCCTTTATTGTCAACAACTGCAACTACTGATGGCTCATTCAAAACTACACCCTTGCCCTTTAACACTACAAGTGTGTTTGCTGTACCAAGATCTATTGCCATATCTTGACTCCATAATTTCTTTAAGTTACTGAACATTGCCATTTTTATATACCTTTCATCTTTTGATTTTCAAAATTTTGATTTTCTATATTTGTCCCTGGTGCAGTTTTATCTCTTTTTATAATCATTTTATTTAGTGAATTTATATAAGCATTTGCAGATGCAACTAAAGTGTCAGTATCTGCAGCTTGTCCTACAGTTGTTTTTCCATTTTCTTCAATTTTAACACTTACTGTGGCTTGAGCATCTGTTCCCTCCGTAACAGCGTGAACTTGGTAAAGTTGCAAGTTTACCTCATGCGGGTAAAGTTTTTTTATACATTTAAAAATTGCATCAACTGGTCCATCGCCTGTTTCTGATGCTTTTTTAACTTCACCAAAAACATCTAGTGTCATTTCTGCTCTTTGCGGTTCTCCTGTACCTGCAAATACTTTCAAAGACTTTAAATTAATAGCACTTACTTTATTGTCTGTTATTAAACTATCATCTATTAAAGCGATTATATCTTCATCATAAACATGTTTCTTTTTATCTGCTAAAATTTTAAATTTTGCAAATGCATTATCTACAACATCATCAGTGAGATCTGGGTATCCTAAGCTAGTTAACTTATCTTTAAATGCGTGTCTTCCTGAGTGTTTGCCCATTACAAGGGATGTTTGTTTAACGCCTACACTCTCTGGTGTCATAATTTCATATGTTTGCCTATTTTTTAACATTCCATCTTGATGAATACCTGCTTCATGAGCAAAAGCATTTTTTCCAACAATAGCTTTATTATATTGGACAGGAAAACCTGTGGCATTTGATACTATCTTGGATGCTTTACTTAGAAGAGTAGTTTCAATTCCAGTTTCATATGGCATTAAATCAGGTCTTGTTTTCATAGCCATCACAACTTCTTCAAGAGCTGCATTTCCAGCTCTTTCTCCTAGACCATTTATAGTACATTCAATTTGTCTAGCTCCTGCTTGAACACCTGCTAAAGAATTGGCAACTGCCAAACCTAAATCATTATGACAATGCGTTGAAAGAATTGCTTTATCTATGTTGGGAACTTTATTCAACAAAGTTTCAATAATTTTTGTAAATTCAGATGGAATAGTATAGCCAACAGTATCAGGAATATTAATAGTTTTAGCACCACATTTAATTGCTAGTTCTACTGTCTTACACATATAATCCATATCTGTTCTTGTTCCATCTTCGCAAGACCATTCCACATCATCGGTAAAATTTCTTGCATAAGTTACATTTTGTTTTATTGCTTCATAAACTTCTTCTGGTGATTTATTAAGCTTATGCTTCATATGTAAAGGACTTGTGGAAATAAAAGTATGAATTCTAAATCTTGGAGCATGTTTGAGAGCCTCATAGCATCTATCAATATCTTTTTTTGAATGTCTTGCTAAACCTGCGGGAATTGATTTTTTCAATATTTTACTGACTTCGGTTACAGCTTCAAAATCTCCTGGTGATGCAATTGGAAATCCAGCCTCAATGATGTCTATTCCAAGTTCATCAAATACTCTTGCTATTTGGATTTTTTCTTCCAAACTCATTGATGCGCCAGGAGACTGCTCTCCATCACGCATTGTAGTATCAAAAATGTATACTCTGTTATTATCAGTCATTTAATTATTATAAGCATACGTATCATACATGCTCACGCTCAGATTGCAAAATAAAATGGCTATTTTAGCCCAAATAAAACAATTATTTATCTACTTCTTATCGCTATCAACAAGTTTCTTTTTTGAAATCCAAGGCATCATAGCCCGAAGTTCAGCACCTACTTTTTCAACCGAGTGCTCTGCTAATTTAGCTCTAGTTGCAAGAAAATTTTTTTGACCATTTTTGCATTCTTCCATCCATTCTTTTGTAAATTTACCAGATTGAATTTCTTCTAAAACTTCTTTCATTCTTTGCTTAGTTTCATCTTTTTTAATTATTCTTGGACCTGACTGATACTCGCCATACTCGGCTGTATTTGAAATTGAATAATTCATATTAGCAATTCCACCTTCATATATTAAATCCACAATCAGTTTCACTTCGTGAACAGTTTCAAAATAGGCCATTTCTGGTTCGTATCCAGCTTCAACTAAAGTTTCGTATCCATTTTTAATTAATTCAACAAGACCACCACACAATACTGTTTGTTCTCCAAATAGATCAGTTTCTACTTCATCTTTAAATGTAGTTTCAATTATTCCAGATCTACCACCACCAACAGCTGACGCATATGACATTGCTAAATCTCTTGCTTTACCAGAACCATCTTGGTGAACAGCAAATAAACAGGGCACACCACCACCTTTTTCATATTCACTTCTTACCAAATGTCCAGGTCCTTTTGGTGCAACCATAAATACGTCTAAATCTTTCCTAGCTTTAATAAGATCATAATGAACATTTAAACCATGAGCAAAAGCAATAGATGTTCCTTCTTTAACACGTTGCTCTATATGATTTTTATATATTGATGCTTGTAATTCGTCTGGCGTTAAGATCATAACAACATCTGCCCATTCTGCAGCATCTGATAAATTCATTACTTTTAAACCTTTAGACTCAGCTTTTTCAATACTTGACGAACCTTCTCTTAACGCTACCACAACTTCTTTAACACCACTATCTCTTAAATTAAGTGCATGTGCATGACCTTGGCTTCCGTAACCAAAAATTGCTACTTTCTTATCCTTAATTAAATTTACATTAGTATCTTTTTCATAAAACATTTTCATAATTTCTCTCCTTTAATTTTTATTTATTTAAATATTTCTGACCCTCGAGTCATAGCAACTGCACCTGTTCTTGAAACACTCACCAAACCAAATTTTTTTAAATTTTTTGACATACTGTCTATTTCTCTTCTTAAGGCTGTAATTTGTATAACATTTGATTTAATTGTTTTATCTAATATTACTGGATTAAAATTTTTGCAAGCTTCAAAAGCTTTATTTAATTTACCATTGTTTGCAACAAACTTAAATAATGCCATTTCTTTAAAAATAACATTTTTATCTTCTCTTTTAAAATCTGCAACTTTATGGACTGGAACTAATTTTTTTAATTGAAGTTTAATCTGATCTACAACTTGTGGTGTACCTGTAGTAACAATTGTTATTCTAGAAATATTTTGTTTCTGATCAACTTCTGCCACTGCTAAAGACTCAATATT
The DNA here is from genome assembly GCA_902516395.1 of uncultured Pelagibacteraceae bacterium. Lineage (GTDB taxonomy): Bacteria > Pseudomonadota > Alphaproteobacteria > Pelagibacterales > Pelagibacteraceae > Pelagibacter. The sequence continues at coordinate 17,932 of CABXYN010000005.1, forward strand.
GTAACCTCTTCCAGAAAATAATCCAACTACACGGGCTAAAACACCAGCCTCATTATCTACCCATACAACTATAATATGTGTATCAAGCTTCTGTTTTTTTCCTGCAGAACTATATGCTGATTTTGAGTTTGCCATTAAACCAGTGTTCTACCCTTTCCTGTAATCTTTTTCTCTTTTTGGTCTTTAGGACCAAGTAACATTTGATTATGAGGTTTGCCAGATGGTATCATTGGAAAGCAGTTTTCTTGTTTGTCAACAAGACAATCAAATATAACTGGACGATCTGTGTTTAACATTTCAATGATCTTATCATCTAACTCCTCTGGTGTTTTTGCTCTAATACCAACACACCCGTATGCTTCTGCCATTTTAACAAAATCTGGTAATGCAGCTGTATAACTTTCTGAATAATTTTTATCATGTAGTAATTCCTGCCATTGTCTTACCATTCCCATGTACTCGTTATTCAAAATAAATATTTTTATAGGCAAATTGTACTGAACTGCAGTTGACATTTCTTGCATAGTCATCAAAACAGATGCCTCACCAGCAATATCAATTACTAATTTCTTAGGATGAGCAATTTGGACTCCGACTGCTGCTGGTAATCCATATCCCATCGTACCAAGACCTCCAGAAGTCATCCATCTATTTGGTTTATTGAACTTGTAGTGTTGAGCAGCCCACATTTGATGTTGGCCTACTTCAGTTGTTATATAAGTATCTTTATCTTTAGTTAGCTCGTATAATCTTTCAATCGCATATTGAGGTTTAATAGTTTCTTCACTACCAATGTAGTCCAATGATCTTTTAGATCTCCATTTCTGAATCTGTTCCCACCATTTAGATATTTGATGTTTGTTTGATTTAGAAAAATTATTTTTAGATTTTTTAAAAGTTTTTAGCGTTGATGTTAAAACTGACTTAATATCTCCAACAATTGCTAAATCTACTTTTACATTTTTATTTATTGATGATGGATCTATATCAATATGAACTTTTTTAGACTTAGGAGAGAACTCATCAATCTTACCAGTAATTCTATCATCAAACCTCGCACCAACATTTATCATTAAGTCACATGAATACATGGCGTTATTTGACTCATAAGTTCCATGCATACCCAACATTCCTAAAAACTGATTATCATCAGCAGGGAAACAACCAAGACCCTGTAAAGTTGATGTTATTGGAAAACCAGTTGCATACACAAGTTCTCTTAAAAGTTCACTTGCTTTTGTTCCTGAATTTATTACTCCACCTCCTGTATAAAAAATCGGTTTTTTTGCTTTTCGAATTAAATTAATTAATTCATCAATATTTTTTTGTGAATAGTTGTCATGAGATTTACCATTTAATTTTTTTTTATTTTTATAACTTTTATATTTAGCTTTTTGAAATTGTATATCTTTTGGAATATCAACTAAAACAGGTCCCGGCCTTCCAGTAGTTGCGACTTCAAAAGCTTTGTGCATTACCTCAGCTAAATCATTAACATCTTTTACTAACCAGTTATGTTTAGTACAGGGTCTAGTAATTCCTGTTGTGTCACATTCTTGAAATGCATCTGTACCAATTAAGTGAGTTGGAACTTGTCCAGTTATGCAAACTAACGGGACTGAGTCCATGTAAGCATCTGTTAGGGCAGTAACAGCATTGGTTGCTCCAGGACCTGAAGTAACTAACAAGACACCCGGTTTACCAGTTGATCTTGCATAACCTTCAGCGGCATGTCCTGCACCCTGTTCATGCCTAACTAGAATATGTTTTACTGAATTAAAATTTTTTAATTCGTCGTATATTGGAAGGACTGCTCCACCAGGATAACCAAATATGTGACTAACATTTTGATCTTCTAAACATTTAAATACTATCTCAGCTCCTGAATATAATTTTGGCATTCAGCCAATCTAGCTGAAGTTGTACTCATTGGTCAAGTTATTGTGAGGATTTTTATAATTTTTTTATAAATTTTGAAAGAGCCTCAGCATCAAATTTTTGCCAATCACCCATTTGACCTCTAGACCAAGTTCGCTGTCTTTTAGCGTATTGTCTAGTTTTTATGACAATATTTAGTTTTAAATCATGCATAGAAATTTTTTTATCAATAAATTCTTTAATCTCTCTTATTCCTATAACTTTGAAGATGTTGCTATCACTCTTCAAATTAAGCTTTAAAAAATCTTTTACCTCTTTGATAGCTCCATCTTTTATCATTTGGTCTACTCTCTTGGAAATTTTGTTAATTAATTCATCTTTAGGATGATCTATATAAATTTTAATAAACTCATCATTTTGATAAGATGGTTTTGTTTTCTTATACCATTCAAAAATTGATTTCTTTGAAATCGAAATAACTTCATAAGCTCTGATTGATCTTTGAGCATCAGTTAGGTCGATTCTATTTTTTACCAATGGATCAATTTTTAAGAGTTTTAAATAAAATTTTTTTTGCCCTAAAATATTTTGCATCCGTCTTATTTTATTACGAAGAGAGATTGGTATTTTTGGAATTTTAACCAATCCATCAGTCAGAGCTTTGAAATAAAGACCAGTACCACCAACTAAAATTGGTATTTTGTTTTTGTCTCTAATTTTTTTGATATTCTTTTTTGCTAATTTTAACCACTCACCTGAAGAAAATTCTTTTTTAACACTTATAAAACTATATAAATGATGATTAATTTTATTCAAATCAGTTTTTGAGGGTCTAGCGGTCAGTATATTTAATTCTTTGTATACCTGCATGCTATCTGCATTAATAATTTCTCCATTTAACTTGTTAGCAATTTTCAATGCAGCTTTAGACTTGCCTGATGCTGTGGGGCCTGAGATTAATATTATTTTGGACTTAAGGTCCATTTTTATTATTTTAATTTAACACCAATATATGTTCTTTGATTTTGGTTATTATAAATTGCAATTAGCAAGTTATTTTCATCACTTCTTAACTTCAATTTTACCACATTATCAAGATCACCTACTGTGTTAATTTTTTTTCTATTTGCTTCAACAATAATATTATTCACTTGTAAATAGTTTATAGGGCTATCGTTATCTATTTTAGTGATGACAACTCCGCTTGTTCCTTTTGGAAGATTTCTTGCCTCAATATCATCTTTACTTAATAATCGAACATCTATTTTCAAACCTTCAATTCTCTTTACTTTTGGTTTTTCAATTGCTGGTTTTTGTGCTTTAAAATCTTCTGAAGTTTCTAATCTTCCAAGAATTATTTCTTTTGTGATTTCTCGTTTATTTCTCCAAACTTTAACAATTACTTTTTTTCCAACATCTGTTTCAGCAACTATTTTAGGTAGTTCCTTCATTTCAATAATAGGTTTTCCATCAAACTCTAAAATTATATCACCAGGTTTAATTCCTCCATTATCTGATGGACTATTATCAGCAACACTTGCAACTAAAGCACCTCTTGGTTTATCAAGTTTTTCTGCATCTGCTATTCCTTGATCTACTTGCTGAATTCTAACACCAAGCCATCCTCTTTTCGTTTCTCCAAATTCAATCAATTGGTCAATAACTTTTTGTGCACTATTAGATGGTATCGCAAAACCTATTCCGATTGAGCCTGATTGGCCAAGTATGGCTGTATTAATTCCAATAACATCTCCATTCATATTAAATAATGGACCACCTGAATTTCCTTGATTTATTGAAGCATCAGTTTGAATATAATCTTCATATCTTGATAATCCTATGCTTCTATTTCTAGCAGAGATTATTCCTGCTGTTACAGTTCCTCCAAGTCCAAATGGATTGCCTATTGCAATAACCCAATCTCCAATTCTAGCTTTGTCTGAATTTCCAAATTTAACTGGCTTAAATTTTTCATCTGACTCAATTTTTAATACAGCAATATCCATACCTGCATCTGCACCAAGCACTTCGGCTTTGTAATCTTCATCTCCATTAACTCTAACAAATATGTCTGACGCTCCCTGTATCACATGATTATTTGTTATTACAATTCCATCTTCAGCAATTATAAAACCTGATCCTAGCGCACTAGTCTGTCTTTGTTGAGGTGAGCCAAACATATCTTCAAATGGAGATCCTGGTGGAAATTCAAATGGCAAAGGATTTGATTTTGTTGTTACTGTTGTGGTCGTTGAAATATTTACAACTGATGGCATTAACTTTTCTGCTAAATCAGCAAACGATGATGGAATTTCCTGAGCTTTAGAAATTGTAAAATAATTTAAAGAAATTATTATTATTGAAAAAATTTTAATCAAGTTTTTCATACTTTTAAATACCAAATAATTATAAATCCAATAAGTGCAAATATTAACCCACCTGCTCTTAATTGTTTATCAGCAACCACATCAAGTTTTTTTAACATATTTTTCATTTTTGATGGAAATAAGGCATACAACACACCTTCAATAAACAAGAAAAGACCAAAAGCTATGATCAATTCTCTCATCTTAACTAAAATTTTTATTTTTGTTTATTTCCAAAAAATTTAAAGAATTCACTATCTGGTGATAAAATCATTGAAGTTTCTCCTCCGATTAAAGCTTTTTGGTAAGCTTGCATTGCTCTGTAAAATCCAAAAAATTCTGGGTCTTGTCCAAATGCATCAGCAAAAATTTTATTTTTAAGGCCATCTCCTTCACCTTTCATAATCTCAGATTTTTTTTCTGCCTCAGCTAAGATAACTGTTACTTCTTTATCTGCTGTTGATGTAATGGTGACAGCCATCTCTGCACCTTTTGCTCTAAATTCTTTAGCTTCTCTTTCCCTTTCAGTTTGCATTCTTCTAAAAATTGCATCACTGTTTGCTTGAGGTAAATCAGCTCTTTTTATTCTTACGTCAACTATCTTAATACCGAAATTTTCGGCTTCATTATTTACACCTTGTTGAATAAGAGCCATTTGTTTAGATCTATCTTCAGATAATAGTGTTTGTAATTTTTGTTGACCTAGTACGTTTCTTATTCTTGAATTAATAATCGTTGCTAACCTTGATCTTGCAACTCTTTCATTTCCAACTGAAATGTAGAATTTTAGTGGATCAATAATTTGAAATCTTGCAAAAGCGTCAACAATCAGACGTTTTTGATCAGATGCAATGACTTCTTCAGGTGGTGTATCTAAATTTAAAACTCTTTTATCTAAAAATACTACATTCTGAATAAATGGAAGTTTGAAATTTAGTCCAGGCTTTAAAATAATTCTCTTAGGATCACCAAACTGAAGTACGATAGCTTGGTTTACTTCTTTAACAATGAATATTGAGAAGAATAGAGTTGCCCCTATCAAGATAATTATTGGTAATATAAATTTTCCTGCTTTCATTAATTTGTTCCTGATTTTAATTCTTGTAATGGAAGATATGGCACAACACCAGATCCTGAATCTTTATCAATTATAATTTTATTGATGTCAGCAAGAACCTGCTCCATTGTCTCTAAATACATTCTTTCCTGAGTTACTTCTTTTGCTTTATCGTATTCAGTGTAAATAGATAAAAATCTACTAGCTTCACCTTCCGCCTTTGCAACAACTTCTTTTTTATAAGCTTCTGCGGCTTGTAAGATTTTTGCAGCTTCTCCACGTGCTCTTGGTATTACATCATTAGCATACGCTTCTGCCTCATTTTTTGATCTCTCCATATCAGCTCTCGCAGCTTGTACATCTCTAAAAGCGTCAATAACCTGATCTGGTGGGTCGGCTTTTTGAGTTTGAACTTGTGTAATTAGTACTCCACTTTCGTATTCATCAAGTATTCCTTGAATAATATCTTGTGTATCTCTTTCAATAACTGCTCTTCCTTCTGTAAGAATTGGCTGAATATCTGATCTTGCTATAACTTCTCTCATGGCAGTTTCTGCTGCCGCTTTTACTGTACCTTCTGGATCTTGGATTTTAAAAAGAAAGTTTCCAGCGTCTTTTATTACCCAAAATACTGAAAAATCTATATTAACAATATTTTCATCACCAGTTAACATTAAGCTTTCCTCAGGCACATCCGCAACACCGCCGCCCTGACCAAATCCACTGTCTCTTTCTGATCTAAAACCAATGTCCATTCTATTAACCTTTGTAACTTTAGGAGTTAACACACTTTCTATAGGGAATGGTAGATGATAATTTAATCCTGGTTGAGTAGTGTTTATAAATTTACCAAATCGTAGAACTACCCCTTGTTCATCAGGTAAAACTCTATATAATCCACTTAACGCCCATATTACCAATAATATGATTAATCCAAATATAATTGGTTTTGATCCACCTTTTCCACTGCCAGTGAACCTGTTTATCGTGTCTTGTAATTTTTTTATTGTCTCATCCAAATTAGGAGGTGTCGGGCCTCTTCTAAAACCACCACCGTTTCCACTCCCACCACTTCCTGGAGGACTACCCCATGGGCTTTGATTTTTGTAAATCGTCATTATGACATTCTATATAGTGTCTTTATAATCAAAAACAAGGTAAGTGTAATTTTATGAATGATAAAAAAGTAGGTCTAAGTGACACAATGAAAGCAAAAACTGAGCCAAAAACCTTTAAAAGAAACCCTATTCTTGGTACAAAATTTACCATTGCTGTCTCGAGTGCAAAGGGAGGTGTTGGAAAATCTACTTTTGCCACAAACTTAGCTTTAGCCTTAAAAAAAGTTGGTTGCAAAGTCGGAATTTTAGATGCTGATATTTATGGACCATCTTTACCAAAACTATTCTCAATAAATGAAAAACCCGAGAGCGATGGTCAAACTTTGAAACCAATTATAAAGTACGGTATTCAATGTATGTCCATTGGGTTTCTAACAGATGAACAAACTCCAATGATATGGAGAGGGCCAATGGTAACAAGTGCTATTAAAACTTTTACTCAAAAGGTTGGTTGGAAAGACTTAGACTTTATTATCGTTGATATGCCTCCAGGCACAGGTGATACTCAGCTCACTTTTGCGCAGGAAATTAAAGTAGATGGAGCAATAATTGTTTCAACCCCTCAAGAAATAGCTCTTCAAGATGTAAAAAGAGGAATTAAAATGTTTGAAAAATTAAAAGTGAATATTATTGGATTAATTGACAATATGAGTCACTTTATCGGAGATGATGGAAAAAAGTATGCAATTTTTGGAGAGAATGGCGTTGAAAGAACTGCAAAAGAATTTGAGAAGAAATTTTTAGGACAAATACCAATAAATCCTGATGTTGGAAAATATGGAGATATGGGAATTCCTATTGTTGAGAAAGACCAAGATCATGAAGTTACAAAAATTTATTTAAAATTTGCTGAGGAAATTAAACAATCTTATCTTTAATTTCAAAAGCTTCCATAAGCTCATTCCACTCTCTTTTTGAAAGTCCAGATTGCTCTAAATTTATTTCCTCACCTTTTAATAATTTTTGAATAATAACTTTTCCTTTAGCAGAAACTTCTGTGCCACCTACTCTATAATCCATAAATGCATCATATGTAATAGGAACCCATCTCTTAAGTGTATCTAACATTATATCCGCATAAACTCTAATTTCATATTGAGCATGATGGTCAGCACGTAATCTTAAAAAATTCATTAAGTTTAAAAGATCAGTTTTCCAATACCATTGGGTATAAGTATTCAAAGTTAAGTTCATTCTAGCTAACTCTCTAGCTAATCCTTTTTTATTTTCGTCAATTGTAGACCCGTCAAATTTCTGATTAAGCATAGTTTCATAATTATCATATGTTCTTTCAGCATCATTTTTTAACAGTTCTAAAACTTCCTTTGCTTGCTCTCCCTCAATCACATCACCTCTACCTTGTCTATTTGCAATTGATTGAGCTGCTAAATTTTGTGGATCAGGTAAATAAAATTCTTTATCTAAAATTGAATATCTTGCAGAGTACTCATTGACGTTTGCAGTACGATGTCTAATCCATTGTCTTGCTATAAATATTGGTAATTTAACATGATATTTAATTTCACACATTTCGAATGGAGTGCTATGCCAATGACGCATTAGATATTTTATTAGACCACTATCTGTTGAAACCTGTTTAGTTCCTTTGCCATAAGAAACTCTTGCTGACTGAACAATTGAACTATCATCTCCCATGTAGTCTATAACTCTTATAAAACCATGATCTAAAGCTGGCATAGCTTCATATAATACTTTTTCTAATTCAGGAGCGGTAACTCTTTTAGTTACATTCTTTTGGGATTGTTGATCTTTTATGTCGTTTATTTGTTCTTTTGTAAGTTTCATGAATAAATTATTGAATCTCTCGTATTTGGTTTTATATTAATAGTGTTGGTTTTCCAACTATGACGATAAACGAATTTCGTAATAACCATTACGGACGTGGGGGCAGTACCCACCACCTCCACCATTTACAACTTAAGGGGGTGAATTAGGATCGACGGGTGTCTAAAAGTTGTTCTTTCGTTCGGTATTGTTCCGCCGTGATGGGCTAATTTACAAATGCTAACGAAAGTTACGCACTTGCAGCTTAATTAGTTTACTAATTAAGTTACGGGGTTTGGGGCACCTGGCAACAGAACGCCCCTTTTTTTATATAAAATATTAATTAATGGTGCGGCCAGAGAGAATCGAACTCTCATGAGCTAGGCTCACACGGCCCTCAACCGTGCCTGTCTACCAATTTCAGCATGGCCGCAAATCATGCGTCAGATTAAATGAATGACAATTCTATTTCAAGTTGATAAGTTTTTATTATGGAATTCACAACTCAAGTTAAAATTGCAACTGATCCTATTTATCAAAAAGTTTCTAAATCCATTCCTGAAATTGAGTGGGCCACTCATGCACCTTACATTTATAAAATAAATAAACTTAAAAAAGAGAAGAACGCAGTAATTCTTGCTCATAATTACCAAACTCCTGAAATATATCATGGCATATCAGATTTTTCAGCAGATTCGTTAGCCTTAGCAATTGAAGCTGCAAAAACAGAGGCTGATATAATTGTTATGTGCGGTGTACATTTTATGGCGGAGACTGCCAAATTAATGAGTCCTGATAAAAAAGTTTTACTACCGGATATGAAAGCTGGTTGCTCTTTATCCTCATCTATAACTGGTGAAGATGTAAGAAACTTAAAAAATAAATATCCTGGTGTTCCTGTAGTTTCATATGTTAACACTTCTGCAGATGTTAAGGCTGAAACTGACGTTTGTTGTACATCAGCAAATGCTGTTAAAATCGTAAACTCTTTAGGTGTAAAAAAAGTAATTTTCTTACCTGATGACTATTTAGCAAAATATGTTGCTTCTCAAACTGATGTAGAAATTATTTCATGGAAAGGTACATGTGAAGTTCATGAACAATTTAATGATGAAGAGATTAATGAAATAAGAAAAAACAATCCTGGAATTAAAATTATTGCTCATCCTGAATGTCCTCCTGATGTAATAGAAGCAAGTGATTTTGCTGGTTCAACAAGTGGTATGATTAAATATGTTAAAGATAATCAACCTGAGAAAGTTATGATGGTTACAGAATGCTCAATGAGCGATAATGTTCAAATTGATAATCCTAATGTAGAATTTATTAGACCTTGTAACTTATGTCCTCACATGAAAAGAATTACACTGCCAAAAATACTTGATTGTTTAGAAAATGAAACCAACGAATTAATAATGGACCACGAAACAATTGAGAGGGCTAGGAAATCAGTAGAGAGAATGGCTGAAATAGGCAGATAAATTCTGTGCCAAAAATTCAATTAAGTAAAAATTTTATCCGATCAACCTGTAAGTTAGCTCTTAATGAGGATCTATATCCTTCAGGAGATATTACAACAAGTCTATTAAATAATAATTCAATTTCAAAAGTTAACCTAATAAGCAATGAACAAGGTATTATAGGTGGATTAGAATTTGCTAAACAAACATTTAATTTATTAGACAGAGACATTAAATTTCATATAAAAAAAAAAGAAGGATCAAAAATTAGCAAAGGGTCTGTAATTGCTGTAATTGAAGGTAAAATTAAAAATATATTAATTGGAGAAAGAGTTGCTCTAAATTTTCTCTCTCATATCTCTGGCATTGCAACTAAAACCAATAAATTTGTAAAAAAGGCAGGCAAGAAAACAAAAATTTGTTGCACTAGAAAAACAATTCCTAATCTAAGAGTTATTCAAAAATATGCCGTAAAACTAGGAGGTGGTACTAATCACAGATTTAATCTAAGTGATGAATTTTTAATTAAAGACAATCATCTAGCCTCATCAAAGAAATTTGAAGAAATAGTAAAAAAAGTAATTAAAAATAAAAAAAAAAGAAAAATTACTGTCGAGGTAGATACTTTGAGGCAATTTAAAAGAATTAATGGTCTTAATTTTAATACAGTTTTGTTTGATAATATGAGCCCGAAAACTCTAGGAGTGGCTATTAAATATGCGAAAGGGAAATATGAGACTGAAGCCTCTGGAGGAATAACTTTAAAAAATGTAAAAAATCTAGCTGCAACAAACGTTGATAGAATATCTGTAGGTGAGTTAACACATAGTATTCAAGCTTTGGATTTAAAATTAGAGATTTAATTTTTTCTTATTTGAGCTTGCGCTGCCGCTAATCTTGCAACTGGAACTCTGAAAGGTGAACAAGACACATAATCTAATCCAGTTTTTGCACAAAATTCTATACTTTTAGGATCTCCACCATGCTCACCACAAATTCCAAGTTTAATTTTTTTGTTTTGTTTTCTGCCTTTATCAGTTGCAATTTTTATTAAGTCTCCAACTCCTTCATCAATTGATACAAAAGGATCAATATCAAAAATTTTGTTCTCGATATAATCATTAAGGAATTTACCACTATCATCTCTACTAATTCCAAATGTAGTTTGAGTTAAATCATTTGTTCCAAAACTAAAAAATTCAGCGTGTTTAGCTATATCTTTTGCCTTTATTGCTGCTCTTGGCAATTCAATCATTGTTCCAACTAAAAAATCAATTTTAATTTTATTCTCATCTTGAACTTTTTTTGCAACCCTAATAACTAAATCTTTCATAATTTTTATTTCTGCTTCTGTTGAAACTAAAGGAATCATGATTTCAGGCATAGTTGATTGAATTTTTTGTTTTTTACATTCCACTAAAGCTTCAAAAATTGCAGTGCACTGCATCTCATAAATTTCAGGGAATGAAATTGCCAATCTACAACCTCTATGACCTAGCATTGGATTTTGTTCATGAAGTTCTGAAATTCTAACTTCAAGTTCTTTAATGGGAATATTTAGTGAAACTGCAACATCATTAATTTCGTTATTACTTTTTGGCAAAAATTCATGTAGTGGTGGGTCAAGCAACCTTACTGTTACTGGTAAACCTCTCATTATTTTAAATATTTCAATAAAATCCTTTTTTTGATGTGGTAATAACTTTTTAAGTGCATTAGATCGATCTTCAATTGTTTTTGATAATATCATTTCTCTTACTGATAAAATTCTTTCCTCCTCAAAAAACATATGTTCAGTTCTACACAAACCAATGCCCTCTGCACCAAATTCTCTAGCAGTTTTACTGTCTAATGGCGTCTCCGAATTAGTTCTAATTTTTAATTTTCTGAAATCATCAGACCAACTCATTATTTTTGAGAAATCACCTGATATTTCTGGTTTAATTGTTTTTATCTCGCCAATAATTATTCTGCCTGTTGAACCATCAATTGTAATTATTTCTCCCTCTTTAATTACTTTATTTTTTGTTTTGAATAATTTGTTTTCATAATCAATTTCTATTTCACTAGATCCAGAAACACATGGTCGCCCCATCCCTCTAGCAACTACTGCGGCATGACTTGTCATACCTCCTCTTGAGGTAAGTATTCCTTTTGCTGCATGCATACCATGTATATCTTCTGGCGAAGTTTCTACACGAACTAATATTGTACTTTGCATCATACTATTTAGTCTTTCAGCCTCCTCAGACGTAAAAACAACTTTTCCACTTGCAGCACCGGGTGATGCGGGTAAGCCTGACCCTATTACTTCTAAGTTTGGTGTCTCATCTAAAGTTGGATGAAGCAAAGTGTCTAAAGAACTTGGTTCTATTCGTAATATTGCATCTTTTTTAGTAATCAACTTTTCATTAACCATATCTACAGCTATTTTTACAGCAGATTTAGCTGTTCGTTTTCCAGAGCGTGTTTGAAGCATCCAAAGTTTTTTATTTTCAACTGTAAACTCAACATCCTGCATATCTTTGTAATGTTTTTCTAATTTGATTAATATATTTTTTAATTGATTGTATGTCTTTGGCATTGCCTCTTCCATTGACTTAAGAGTTTCTTTTGATTCAACTCTAGCTTTTTTTGTAATATGTTGTGGTGTTCTAGTTCCAGCAACAACATCCTCTCCTTGCGCATTTATTAAATATTCTCCATAAATATTTTTTGATCCATCTGATGGATTTCTAGTAAAGACTACACCAGTTGCACAATCATTTCCCATATTTCCAAAAACCATTGATTGTACATTAACTGCTGTGCCCCAATTAGACGGTATTTGATTTAATTTTCTATAGACTTTTGCTCTGTGGCTTTCCCAAGATAAAAAAACAGCACTTATAGCTCCTATCAGTTGTTCATTGACATTTTGAGGAAAATCTTTTTTTGTTTTTTCTTTAACGATGTTTTTAAAATCTTTTATTAAAGCTTGCCAGTCATACTCATCTAATTCTGTGTCTAATAATACTCCTTTTGTTAACTTATAGTTCTCAATTATATCCTCAAAGTGATAACTTTCTATTCCCAATACAACACTAGAATACATTTGAATAAAACGCCTATAGCTATCATTTGCAAATCTCAAATTTGAGGTTTTTTTTGCAAGTGCTATTACTGTATTATCATTTAGACCTAGATTTAAAATTGTATCCATCATACCAGGCATAGAAACCCTAGCTCCAGATCTTACAGAAACTAGAAGAGGATTTTTTAAATCTCCAAATTTTTTTCCTGAGTCTTTTTCAATAAATTTTAATTCTTTATTTATTTCATTAAGTATTTTTTTATTTAATTTTTTTTTATTCTTATAAAATAAATCACATACCCCTGTTGATATTGTAAAACCAGGGGGTACAGGTAGCCCCATTCTTCCCATCTCAGAAAGATTTGCACCTTTGCCACCAAGAATATTTTTTGGTAGTTTAATTTTTTTTATTTTATTTGATTTAAAATTAAATATAAATTTTTTCATATTAGGCTTCTATTTTTGAAAAATTAAAATAGTTATCAAAAGTTTTACACAACATATTTAATAATTCTAATCTATTTTTTTTAATTATTATATCTTCATCATTAACAATAACATTATCAAAAAAATCGTTTACCTCATTCTTAATACTTGATAAGATTTTTAAACTCTCCTCGTAATTTTCGTCTTTTCCAATACTCAAAAAATATTTTCTTATATCATTTATTTTTTTATATAATCTTTTCTCATAATCATTTTTAAATAAACCTGGGTCTGCAAATCCAAGAGATTCATTAGACATTTTTTCTTCAGCATTTAATATATTTGACGATCTTTTGTATGCTGCAATAGTTTCAAAGCCGATTTCTTTTTTAATATTTTTATTTAAACACAAGGATTTTTTATAAGCCTTTAATATATCATCTAATCCAAGCAAAAATGTTGAGCTTTCAATTATATCTTGTCTTATTTTTTTTTCTTTTAAATAATTTTTTAATCTTTCAATTATAAAATCACTTAATTCGTTTTGTATCTTCTTAATATCAAATTCATAGCCCTGATCTCTATATAGTGAACAGGTGTAAACAATTAAATCTTTTAGTTTGATTTTTATTTCATTTTCAACAATTAATCTGACAAGACTTATAGCCATTCTTCTAATGGCATATGGGTCTTTTGAACTAGTAGGTTTCAGATTAATTCCAAAAAAACCAACTAATGAGTCTAGTTTATCACTTAGAGATAAGGCAACACTGTACATTTTTTTTGGTAATTTGCTTTCCATCCCGTTAGGCAAATATTGTTCAGATACGGCAAGACAAATTTCTTTATCAAACCCTTGAAACCTTGCAAAATGACCTCCAACAATGCCTTGAAGTTCTGGAAACTCTCCAACAAGATCAGACATTAAATCAACTTTACAAATTGATGAAGCTATTTCAATTTTATCTTTACTAATTAAAAAATCATCAGAAATTAATGATGACAACTTTCTCATGCGCTGAATTTTGTCAAAGTATGACCCTAAACCTTTAAAATAATTTATATTTTTTAATTTATCTACTTGTTTAACTAAATTTTGGGTTTTATTTTTTTCCCAAAAAAACTCAGCATCGCTTAATCTTGCTTCAATCACTCTCTGATTTCCTAATTTGACAAATCCTTTAGTGTCTTTTATATCTGAAACTACAAAAAAATTATTTGTAAGATTATTTTTTTTATCAAAAGTTGGTAAATATTTTTGATGACTCTGCATAGTCGTAATCAATATTTCACTTGGTATATTTAAAAATTTTTTGTCAAAATCACAAACAATTACCGCCGGCTTTTCAACTATATTTACTATTTCATCTATAAGCCTATCATTCTGTACGATTTTTAAATTTTTTTTATTAATTATTTCATTAATCTTATTCTGTATTATTTTTTTTCTTAAATCTTGATCAATTAAAATACCTTTTTGTTTAAAAAATTTTAAATACGAATGAAAGTCGTTAAAAATTTTCATACCTTCTTCTAGTGATTTATCTATATAAGTTTTATTGGAACTATTTATGTGGTTAAAATCAAAATTTAGAGGTTTTTTATTAAATATTGCTAAAATAGATTTAAGAGGTCTTCCCCAAAAAAGATCATAATTTGCCCATTTCATTGATTTATTCCAAGCAATCTTTTTTAAGATTTCACTTAAATTTTGTTCTAGTAAATCTGAAACTTTTATTTTTCTAGACTCTTTATTAAAAAAATAAAATTCACCTTTCTCAGTATTCTTTTTAAAGATTTTTTCTAATACTGTATTGTTTGATCTAATAAATCCCTCTAATGCTTTTTCAGGAGCATTAACATTTGGGCCTTTAATTTCCTCTGAGCTTAATTTGATTTCATTAGGGATTTTATCAACATGTAGAGCTAATCTATTTGGTGTTGAATAAACATTGAAATTTTCATTGAATTTGATTTGTTTATCAATAAAAAAATTTTTAATATTTTTTTTTAATTCATTCCTTGCGTTTACTTGAAGCCTTGAAGGAATTTCCTCACTAAATAGCTCTACAAATAATTCTGACATTAACTTTGGCTTTCAATCCAAACTTTCCCAATTGATTTAGTTAGTTCCCTTATTCTTGCAATATATTCAGCCCTTTGTGCTACACTAATTACCCCTCTTGCATCTAAAATATTGAAGACATGACTACATTTTAAACATTGATCATAAGCTGGAAGAGAAATCTTTTTTTCAACTAATAATTTTGTTTCTTCTTCAAGCATCTCAAATATTTTAAATAAATTATCAGTATTGGCATATTCAAAATTATATGCTGAAAATTCTTTCTCTGACTGATGAAAAACATCTTTGTAAGTAATTCCTTCATCATTCCAAATTAAGTCAAAAACACTTCTTTTGTTTTGAATAAACATGCACAATCTCTCTAATCCATATGTAATTTCAACAGATACAGGTTTACATTCAACTCCAGCCATTTGTTGGAAATAGGTAAATTGCGTAACTTCCATTCCATCACACCAAACTTCCCATCCAAGACCTGCCGCTCCTAATGTAGGACTTTCCCAGTCATCTTCAACAAACCTTATATCGTGTTCCTCATGATTAATACCTAGTGATGACAAGCTATTTAAATACATCTTTTTTATTTCTTTTGGTGAAGGTTTAATTAAAACTTGGAATTGATAGTAATGTTGCAATCTATTAGGGTTGTCACCATATCTTCCATCAGTCGGGCGGCGTGATGGTTGAACATATGCAGTTTTCCATGGTTTTGGGCCAAGTGATCTTAAGGTGGTTGCTGGATGGAATGTCCCAGCACCGACCTCTAGATCGTACGGTTGTAATATTACACAACCTTTTTTAGACCAGTACTTTTGTAAGTTAAAGATTGTATCTTGAAAAGATAAAGTTTTTTTTTTTATTTTAGAGACCATACCTCTGCCAGATTGATCTTTCTTCTAATACACTAATTACTTTATCAGTATAATTTTCAGAAGATGCTAGCTTTTTTGATAACCATCCTTTACTTTTTCCAAATTTCTTAATTTCTAAATCATCTCCGTATTTCTCTCTTAATATTTGATCTGCATTTCCTATTCCATCGATTAGCCCTAATTCTTTTGCTTTTTTTCCTGCCCAAAATTCTCCAGAGAAAAGTTCAATACCAGAGTTTTTGTTTAGCTTTTCTTTTCTGCTTTCTTCAACAACATCTATAAAATCTTGATGAATTTCTAATTGGATATTTTTTAAACGATTAATATCTTCTTCTTTTTCATCCAAAAAAGGATCTAAAGTACTTTTATTTTTTCCAGCGGTGTAAACTCTTCTTTCAATCCCAATTTTTTCAATTAAATTTTTAAAACCAAATGAAGCAGAAATAACTCCGATAGATCCTATGATTGAGCTTGAGTTAGCATAAATTTCATCACCAGCACACGCAATAAGATATCCTCCAGATGCTGCCACATCCTCAGCAAAAATAATTACTTTCTTTTTTGTTTTCTTAGATTGTTCTTTTATTAATTTACATATCAAATGTGATTGTACTGGGGATCCACCAGGTGAATTGATTGTAATTGCAACGGCTAATGCTTTCTTTACTGAAAAAGCCTTTTTTATAATTTCTTCTTCACTTGAATATTCTATTCCTTGCCTGAACCTTCCAACATTTCCTATAACCCCTGATAATTTGAGGTGGCTTATTATTTTTTTTTTTTTAAAAAATGAGAACATTAGAATTGTTATAAGTTTTTTAAATATATTATAAACCCTAGTTATAATTAAAGAATAAGGTGCGTCAATTGATAAGTATATTAATAAATTGGATATAATAGTTTTAATTAATGGGAACTGTAATACAGCTAAAGAAACAAATTAATAATTCATATGCAGATTTAAAAAATTCAGTCGATGATAAATTGATTCTAGTTGAAGAAAAAATCAATTCTAGACTAGCAAGTAAAGTGGAATTAGTTCAAAAGATGACCAAGTATCATTTAAAAACTGGTGGAAAAAGACTAAGAGCACTCTTAACCTTGCAATGTGCTAAAATTTGTGAATATCAAAAAGGATTAAGAGATGTAAATCTTGCAGCTTGTGTAGAACTTATACATGCAGCTACTTTAATGCATGACGATGTAATAGATAGTGCTGACATTAGACGAGGTAAAAAAACACTTAATACAATTTGGGGAAATCATTCATCAATTCTGGTAGGTGATTATTTACTTAGTAAATGTTTTGAAATGATGGTAGAGGACGGGAACTTAGAACTATTAAAACTTTTAGCAACTACATCATCTGAAATTGCCCAAGGTGAAGTTCTTCAGTTGCAACACAATAAAGAAATAGATATCTTGGAAGAAACATATCTAAATATTATTTCATCAAAAACAGCTTCTTTATTTGCAGCGGCTACTAAAGTTGGCGCAATTATTGCTGAAAAAGATTTAAAATATAAAAATGCTTTGGAATTTTATGGAAAAAACTTAGGGCTTACATTTCAAATAGCAGATGACACATTAGACTATAATTCTGAATTAAAATTATTTGGAAAAAATATTGGCAATGACTTTTACGAAGGTAAAGTGACTTTGCCTATAATTTTACTTTATCAAAAAGTTGATAAGTTTGAAAAAGAAAAATTAAAATCTTTTTTTGAAAAAGATATTCGTGAAAAGCAGGATTTAGAATATGTCCTATTTCTAATAAAAAAAAATAATATTATTAATGAGTGTTATAAAAAAGCAGAACATTATATTAATTTAGCTTCTAATTCTTTAAGTGTATTTGAAGAGTCTGACGAAAAAAATATATTAAAAAACTTAACTTCTTTTAGTATCGAAAGAAATTTTTAAGGACTTAACAATATTTTTTTCCATTTTTTGGTTCTAATATATTTTAATCTTTCATGAATTCGATTCTGTCCATCTAACCAAAATTCAATTTCTTTAGGCTTAATTCTCCAACCAGACCAATATTCGGGTCTTGGTATCTTATTTTTGTTTGGGAATTTTTTCTTAAATTTTTCTATGGACTGATATAAATCTTGTCTTTTTTTTAAAATAGAACTTTGCTTTGAGGCCCAAGCACCAATTCTGCTTCCATAGGCTCTTGAATTGTAATAAGCATCAGCTTCTTTTTTTGTTACCTTGGTAGCAATACCAATTATTCTAATTTGTCTTTGTAAACTTTTCCAGTGGAAACACATAGAAATTTTTGAGGAATTTTTGATAGCCTTGCTTTTATCACTATTAAGATTTGTGTAGAAAACAAATCCATTTTTATCAAAATCTTTAAGAAGCACCATTCTAACTGTTGGAAACCCCTTTTTGTTTACAGTTCCAACCGCAAATGCGTTTGGATCATTAATTTCAGTTTTTTTTGCTTTATTAAACCATTCTTCAAAAAGCTTTATTGGGTTATTATGATCTTTAAAGCAAAGATTTAGTCCAAGTGAGTTTTTTTCGTTCATAAATTTAAAAAAATAATTTATACATTAAAATAATGTCATTTAATACTTTTGGAAAGTTATTTAGATTTACTACTTGGGGAGAGTCACATGGTCCGGCTATTGGATGCATTGTTGATGGCTGCCCTCCAAATATTCCAATAAAAGACAGCGATATACAAAAAGAACTTAATAAAAGAAAACCAGGACAATCTAAGTTTACAACACAAAGAAAAGAGGATGATAAAATTAATATTCTATCTGGTATTTTTGAGGGTAGAACAACTGGAACTCCGATTTCTCTTATTATCTATAATAAAGATATGAGATCTAGAGATTACGAGACAATAAAAAATAAATTTAGGCCAGGACATGCAGATTATACTTATTTTAAAAAATATGGAATTCGGGATTACAGAGGTGGTGGAAGACAATCTGCTCGCGAGACTGCTGCTAGAGTCGCGGCCGGTGCTATTGCAAAAGTTGTTTTGAAAAATAAAATTGGTAAGAAGTATCAAGCGGTTGGTGCTGTCACACAATTAGGAATATTAGGTTGTGACTTAAAGAAATGGAAAGACAAAACAATTTCTAGTAACCCATTTTTTTGTCCTGATAAAACTGTAATTAAACTTTGGGAAAAATATTTACTTGGGATCAGAAAAGCTGGATCATCTTGTGGAGCAATTATTGAGGTTAGAGCAAGAGGAGTTCCTTTGGGACTTGGAGCACCGATATACTCAAAATTAGATATGGATCTTTCAGCAGCAATGATGAGCATTAATGCTGTAAAGGGTGTAAATATTGGATCAGGAATGAACTCTGCAATGTTAACTGGTGAGGAAAACTCTGATGAAATTTTGAAGAAAAAAGGTAAAACTAGTTTCAAATCAAATAATGCAGGAGGAATTCTTGGAGGAATATCTACTGGACAAGAAATAAATGTTTCATTTGCAGTAAAACCAACATCATCTATTTTATCATCAAGGAAAACAATCGACAGATTTGGGAAGAATACGACAATATCTGTAAAAGGAAGACACGACCCATGTGTTGGAATTAGAGCGGTTCCAATAGGAGAGGCGATGATGCATTGTGTAATTCTTGATCACTATTTAATGAATGCAGCTCAAAATAAAATTTAATTATATTTTTTAATTAAAACTTTTGAATTCAAAGTATCTAATATTTTATTTTCAATACCAATAGAGTCTAAATTAGCAAACTTATACATTAGCTCTGGTTTATCATGATCAATAAATCTATCAGGTAATATCATTGATCTAAATTTAAGATTACTGTCTAATAAATTTTTTTCACTTAAAAATTGGCTCACGTGAGATCCAAATCCCCCTATTGAACCTTCTTCTATTGTAATCAAAACCTCATGTTCTGTAGCGATTTGCCATATTAGGTTTTCATCTAACGGTTTTGCAAATCTTGCATCAATAATAGAGATATCAATTCCTTTTTTTATTAAATTTTCGGATGCCAAAATACACTCCTGTAATCTTGCTCCAAAGTTTAAAATTGCAACTTTTTTTCCTTCTTTAATTATTTTTGCTTTACCCAACTCAATTTTCTCAGTTATTTCAGGTAATTGAACTCCCACACCATTGCCCCTTGGATATCTAAAAGCTGATGGTCTATCGTTTATATCCATTGATGTATTTATCATTCTTACAAGCTCGGCTTCATCACTTGCTGCCATTACCACAAAATTTGGTAATGTTGAAAGGTATGTTATATCAAAAGATCCAGCATGTGTTGGGCCATCAGCACCAACTAACCCCGCTCTGTCGATTGCAAATCTAACAGGCAAAGATTGTATGGCAACATCGTGGACGACTTGATCGTAAGCTCTTTGAAGAAATGTTGAATATATTGCAGCGTAAGGTTTATACCCTTCAGTAGCCATACCCGCAGCAAAAGTAACAGCATGTTGCTCGGCTATCCCAACATCGAACATTCTTTCTGGAAATTTTTTTCCGAATAAATCCATTCCAGTCCCTGATGGCATAGCGGCAGTAATACCAACGACCTTACTATCTTTTTCTGCATGTTTGATTAATGAATTGGCAAATACTTTTGTATAAGAAGGAGTATTAGATTTAGACTTTTCTTGTTCTCCTGTTTTTACATTAAATTTCGAAACACCATGAAATTTATCCTCCGATTTTTCAGCAAACGAATAACCTTTTCCTTTCTCAGTTTTAACATGAATTAAAATTGGTCCATCATAATTAATATCCTTTACATTATTAAATACTGAAACCATTGAGTCAATATCGTGTCCATCAATTGGTCCAATATAGTAAAATCCCATAGAATTAAATAATGTTCCACCAGTTACCGCAGATCTTAAAAAATCTTCAGCTTTTCCAGCTTGATTTTTAAATCTTTTTGAAAAAGCAGATATAATTAATTTTAATGTTTCTCTAAAACTAAAGTAAACTTTCCCAGATAAAATTTTTGCTAGATATTTTCTCATAGCACCAACAGGTTTTGAAATTGACATATCGTTATCATTTAAAACAACAATCATCTTTGTTTTGCTGCCACCTGCATTATTCATAGCCTCATATGCCATACCAGCACTTATCGCCCCATCACCTATGACTGCAATTACATTACCTGATTTATTTGATAACTTATTAGCTACTGCTATTCCCAATGCAGATGAAATAGAAGTTGAACTATGAGCAGCTCCAAATGGATCATACTCACTTTCTGATCTTTTTGTAAAACCTGATAATCCTTCACCTTTTCTAAGAGTTCTTATTTGTTTTTTTCTACCAGTTAATATTTTATGCGGATAAGTTTGATGCCCTACATCCCAAATTAATTTATCATGAGGAGTATTAAATATATAGTGTAAAGCAACAGTCAATTCTACAACTCCTAGTCCAGCACCTAAATGCCCTCCTGTTTCAGAAACAACATCAATTAACTCTTGTCGAACTTCGTCTGCCAAAATTTTAATGTCAGATTGTGATAATTTTCTTACATCATCAGGAAAATTGATATTATCTAGAAATTTATAATTATCGCTCACTTTGTTCTATTTAAAATATAATTTATTGTTTCTCTAAAATCGTCGCCTTTTTTTCCAAAAATTTTTAAACTTTTAAATATTTTTAATTTTAAGTTATCTGCGTATTTAATAGTATTATTAGCGCCTAGTAAACTTATTAAAGTAGCTTTTCCCATTTTTAAATCTTTTTTGGTTTTTTTTCCTGCACTAGATGTTTTGCCTCTCAAATCAATCAAGTCATCAGCAATTTGAAATAATAGTCCAATTTCGTTACCTATTTTAGTAAACTTATTCAGGTATTTTATTTTACCAGACATTATAATAGGAGCAACACAACAGAAACTAAATAGTTTTCCAGTTTTTTTAATTTGCATGTTTATAATTTGTTTTTTATTTTTTTTAATTTTTTCATAACTTAAATCTAAAAACTGCCCACCAGCAATTCCTGTATGTCCCGAGCTTTCGGAAAGTAAGTTTATTAATTCTATTTTTTTATGATCAACTAAATTTAATCTTTTTTCACTAAGAATTTGAAATGCAATGGTAAGTAGAGAATTGCCAGCAAGAATTGCCGTTGACTCGCTAAACTTTTTGTGTGTTGTCAATTTTCCTCTTCTCAAATTATCATTATCCATGCATGGTAAGTCATCATGTATTAATGAATAAGCATGTATACATTCAACTGCTGCTGCAACTTGCAAAATATTTTTTTTATCAACTTCGAATATAGACCCAATATCAAAGAGTATTTTTGATCTTATTTTTTTACCTCCAGGTAAAAGTCCATAAAGCATTGGTTTGATAAGTTTAGTTTTTTTTTGTTTGGAAAAATATTTATAAAGATAATTATTAGTTCTATTAACTATTTTATTTAACTTTTTTTGCATTTTTATTTGATTTTATATCTTTAATTTTAAAATTGGTTTTACGTGATATTTCTTTAAAATTTTTTTGGAATTTTTTTTCTATCAATCTATTAATTTTTAATAAATTTGCGTAATCTTCAGATGTATTTTCTAGATTATTTTCAATTTCTAAATTTTTAATAATTTCGTTAGCTAAATCAGTAAGCTCATTTAATGATTTTGACGCAATATCATCTGGCAAATTTTTTTCATTCATATATTAGTTGGTAATATTATATGAAAAAGAATGATTCAAATATTAAAAAAGCTATAAAATACTTAAATAATAATGAATGTATAGCGATCCCAACCGAGACAGTCTATGGACTGGCAGGAAATGCGTATTCGGACATAGCAGTTTCTAGAATATATAAATTAAAAAAAAGGCCTAGAAATAATCCTTTAATTGCTCACTATTATAGCATTAATGACTTAAAAAAAGATTGTGAAATTGATAATAATTTTATTAAACTTTACAAAAAATTTTGCCCAGGGCCAATATCATTTGTTTTAAAATTAAAAAAGAAAAGTAAGGTTTCAAAAATCATTACAAATAATTCAAATTCTGTAGCGGTACGATTTCCAAGCCATCCATTAACTAGAAAACTTCTAAAAAAAATAAATTATCCACTTGCAGCACCTAGTGCAAATATTTCAACAGGTATAAGTCCTATTTCAAAACAGGACGTGGTTGATGAATTCGGTCCTAAATTAAAATTTATCTTAGATGGTGGTTCTTCAAAAATAGGTTTAGAATCAACGATTATAAATCTTATTGGAAAACCTTATATTTTAAGATTAGGGGGAATAAACAGTAAATTAATCTATAAATTAATTAATCCATTAGAAAATAAGAATAAAAAAAGGATTAAAATAAAAGTTCCTGGTACTAGTAAATTGCATTATTCACCAGGCATACCTGTGAGGCTAAATGCCAAAAATAATTTTCAAAATGAAGCTTATATCTTGATAAAAAAAAGAATAAAAATTAATAAAAACTATTTTTATATAAGCAAGACAAGTAATTTGAATGAGGCTGCAAAAAATCTATATAGAACGTTAAGAAAGATAAAAAAAAATGGGTACAAAAAAATTGCTATTGAAAAAATACCAAATATTAATATTGGTGAAGCTATCAACGATAGAATTTTAAGAGCATCAAAAAAATGAAAAATTTAATTGAAGTTAAGAATATAAAAAAAAATTATGGAAAAAAACAAGCAGTAAAAGGTATATCATTTAACGTTGAGGAAGACGAAATTTTAGGTTTGCTTGGTCCTAATGGATCAGGAAAAACGACAACCATTGGAATGTTGCTAGGCTTACTTAAACCTACAAGTGGTCAAATATTTATCAATAATCTAAAACTTGAAGAAAATAGAATTGAAATTCTTGAAATGATAAATTTTATATCCCCATATATTGAACTACCTAAAAAACTTACTGTGAAACAAAATTTATATGTTTACTCCAAACTTTATAAAGTTAAAAATATTAAGGAACGAATTGAGTATTTGTCGGAAAAACTAAGAATAGGAGAGTTATTAAACAGTATTACTGGGGAGCTTTCATCAGGTCAAAAAAATAGAGTAAGTTTGGCCAAGGCTTTAGTCAATGAACCAAAAGTTCTGCTGCTTGACGAACCAACTGCTTCTTTAGATCCAGAAGTAGGAGATTTTGTTAGAACATTTTTAGAAGAATATAAAAAAGAAAAAAAAATTTCGATACTTTTAGCTTCTCACAATATGAATGAAGTCACACGTTTGTGCAAATCTGTATTAATGATGAAAAACGGAGAAATAATAGACCAAGGTAAACCTGAAGATTTAATTACAAAACATGGAAGAGCAAATCTAGAGGAAGTCTTTTTAAAACTATCAAGGAGTAAAAGTGAGTTTAACTAGAATATACGGTTTATTTTTAAGGCATTTTTATCTAATCACTAGATCATTTCCTAGAATATTAGATCTAGTTTACTGGCCATCTATTCAAATTACATTATGGGGATTTATATCTAATTTTTTTGCAACACATACAACTTATTACAATAATGCAGTTGGTGTAATCCTTACTTGTGCAATTCTCTATGATTTTTTGTTTAGGACAAGTATTGGTTTTAACATGCTTTTTTTGGAGGAAATATGGAGTAGAAATTTTACTAATCTTTTCATAGCACCAATGAGAATTGGTGAGATTTTAACCTCACTTGTTATAACTGCTTTAATTAGATCATTAATTGGTCTTGTTCCAGCAATTTTACTTACATCCCCATTGTTTGGAATTTCAATTTTAGATTTAGGAATATTTTTATTTTTTCTTTTTTTAAGTCTTTATATTTTTGGAATCACACTTGGCATTTTAGTTTCTTCAGGTTTGCTTAGATTTGGTCCATCATTTGAAAATATAGCATGGTCAACAATGTTTTTACTAGCACCTTTTGGATGTATTTATTATCCAATAGAAACTCTTCCAGAAATATTTCAAAAAATAGCCTATGCACTTCCATTGGTTTACATATTTGAAGAGGCTAGAAATATTTTGATTAATCAAACAGTTAATATCGAAAATGTTTATTATGCATTTATTTGGAACGCTTTTTATTTTTCTCTTTCAATTGCTTTATTTTATTATTCTTTCAATGCCGCAAAAAATAAGGGGACTTTGATTAATATGGGTGAATAATGGTGCGCCCGCAAGGAGTCGAACCCTGAACCTCCAGAGCCGAAATCTGGCGCTCTATCCAGTTGAGCTACAAGCGCATATTATATAATTATATCAATATGAAAAGTATTATAAATATAAAAGTTAAAAATAAAGAAAAAAATTCAAGAATAGATATTCTTTTATCCAATCAGGATAATAAATTAAGTAGGTCTAGAGTAAAAAGTTTAATTTTAGAAAATAAATTAAAAATTAATAATATTATTATTACTGATCCCTCTAGGAAAATTAAATTGAATGATGAAATTTATTTTGAGATTTCAGAACCAAAAAAAGAGACTCTTGAGCCATTTGAATATCCTCTTGATATTATCCACGAAGATAAAGATTTAATAGTTATTAATAAATCTGCAGGAATTTCTATGCATCCTGGACCAGGAAATTATGACAACACAATTGTAAACGCATTGATAAATTATGATAGTAAAAATTTATCAAATATCGGAAACGAACTTAGACCAGGAATTGTGCACAGGATAGACAAGGATACATCTGGATTAATAGTTGTCGCTAAAAATAATATTTCACACGAAAACTTATCTAAGCAATTTTCTGATCATTCTATTACTAGAGTTTACCAAGCTTTAGTCTGGGGTAAAATAAGACCTCAAAATGGAAAAATAGAAACGTTTATTACTCGAAGTTCAAGAAACAGACAAATGATGGAGGTTTCATCTAAGAAAGGTAAAAGAGCTGTGACAAATTATAAAACTTTAGAAATATTTGAGAATAAAAAAATTCCAACATTTAGTCTTGTTGAATGTAAACTAGAAACAGGAAGAACGCACCAAATAAGAGTCCATTTGTCTTACAAAGGTAATAATATTTTAGGTGACAAAAAATATAAAAAAAAATACAAAAAATTTGTTAATATTGATAGTGAACTTGACGAAAGTTTAAATGCACTTAATAGACAATTTTTACACGCAAAAACTATTGGTTTTAATCATCCTAATAATAATGAAAGACTTGAATTTACATCAAAATTACCAGCAGATTTAGAACAGATTTTAAAAAAACTAAGAAAAATCAAGTAATAAAAACATTGTAAAAATTTATTTATTTATTAAATAAATAATCCAGATGAATAAAAATACATATAACTTACCAGCACTTTCAAATGAAGGTGGATTAGCTGCGTATCTTGCTCAAATTAAAAAATTTCCAATGCTTGCAGCTGAGGAAGAATATATGTTAGCTAAAAATTGGAAATCAACTGGAAATGTAAAAGCAGCGGAAAAACTTGTAACTAGCCATTTGAGATTAGTTGCAAAGATAGCGATGGGCTACAAAGGTTATGGTTTGCCTCTTAACGAAATGATATCTGAAGGTAATGTGGGATTAATGCAGGCAGTAAAAAAATTTGAGCCAGAAAAAGGTTTTAGACTTGCAACTTATGCAATGTGGTGGATCAGAGCTTCAATACAAGAATACATATTAAGGTCATGGAGTTTAGTTAAAATAGGAACAACAACTGCGCAGAAAAAACTTTTTTTTAATCTAAAAAAAATTAAAAACCAAATAGCACCACGTTCAGAAGGAGATCTAAGAAAAGAGCACGTTGAGGATATTGCTAAAAGACTTTCAGTAAGTGAGAGTGAAGTTGTTTCAATGAATAGAAGACTTTCAGGAAAAGAACAATCTTTAAATGCTCCAATAGGTGAAGATGGAGATGAGTGGCAAGACTGGGTAGTTGATAATGAAATGGATCATGAATTAAAAATCGCACAAAGTGATGAAATGGAACAAAGAAAAGATCTTCTTCAAGACTCAATAAAAGTACTAAATGAGAGAGAGAAAAAGATTTTATACTCAAGAAGATTAACAGATGAACCAATAACTTTAGATGAGCTAAGTAAAAAGTATAATATAAGTAGAGAAAGAGTAAGGCAAATAGAAAATAAAGCTTTTGAAAAGCTTCAAAAACACATGCTTAACTCCGCAAAATCAAAAAACTTACTGCCAGCAAATTAAAGATTAAAAGGATCTTCAATTAAGATTGTATCATTTCTCTCTGGGCTAGTAGAAATACTTGAAATTCTAGTCTCAACAAACGTTTCTAATTCTTTTATATAATTTTTTGCATTTTCTGGTAATTCTTTAAATTTTTTTATACCTACTGTTGAAGATTTCCAACCTTTGAAGGATTTGTATATCGGTTTAGCCATAAATTGTTCATCAACTGAGGCTGGAAGGTAATCATATTTTTTACCATTTATCTCATAAGCAACGCACATTTTAATTTCATCTAATTCGTCTAGCACATCTAGTTTGGTTAGCGCAATTCCGTCAATGCCCGAAATTTTTAGAGTTTGTCTTACTAGCACTCCATCAAACCAACCACATCTTCTCTTTCGACTTGTGACTGTTCCAAATTCCTTTCCTCTTGTTCCAAGCGAATCCCCAATCTCATCTGTTAGCTCTGTTGGAAAAGGACCTTCTCCAACTCTCGTGGTATAAGCTTTTGTAATGCCTAGAACATAATTAATTGAGTTAATTCCACAGCCTGAGCCAGTCGCAGCTGCCGAAGCGACAGTATTAGAAGAGGTTACAAATGGATAAGTCCCATGATCAACGTCTAAAAGAACTCCTTGAGCACCTTCAAATAATATTTTTTTATTTTGAAATTTAAATTCGTCAATTTTTTTCCATACTGGCTGTGAAAATTTAAGTATTTGTGGTGCAATATTTAATAGATCTTTTTTTAACTGCTCTTTTTTAAATTCAGTTTTTCCTAAGCCTTTTCTTATTGCATTATGATGACTTAATACGACGTCTAATCTTTTATCCAAATTATTTTCTGATGCAAGATCCATTACTCTTATTGATCTTCTGCCAATCTTATCTTCATACGCTGGTCCTATTCCTCTTCTTGTGGTCCCTATTTTAGATTTGCCTGCCGCATCTTCTCTGATCTCATCCATTTCTTTATGGAATGGCAAGATAAGGGTAGCTGCTTCAGATAAGATTAAATTGTCAGAATTAACTTCTACATTTTTAGATTTAATTTCATAAATCTCTTCTAGGAGTGCCCATGGATCAACCACTACTCCATTTCCTATTATAGATATTTTATTTTTTCTAACTATTCCTGATGGCAACAGTCTTAATTTGTAAACTACACCATCTATAACAAGAGTGTGGCCAGCATTATGTCCGCCTTGAAATCTTACTATTACATCAGCCTCACTAGAGAGCCAATCAACAATTTTACCTTTTCCTTCATCTCCCCACTGGGAACCGACTACAACGACATTTTTCATCTAAAAATTTTTTTAATTTGTATACTATTTAAATGGTTTACAGGACCGTGACCTTTCCCTAAGTTTGGTTGCGTTCTTAGTGAATGATTTACATATTTAATTGCCATTTCACAAGATTTCTTTAAAGTTTTTCCACATGAAAAGTAGGTAGTTATAGCGCTAGAAAGAGTACAACCAGTACCGTGGCTATTTTTTGTATTTATTTTCTTATTTTTAAAGATTATGATTTCTTTTTTATTCATAAATACATCTTGAATATTTTTATAATTTAAATGACCTCCTTTAATAAGAATATTTTTTGCACCCAATTCAATTAGATAGGTACCTGCTAAAATTACATCTTGAATAGTTGATATTTTTGAATTAGTTAAAACTTCAGCTTCAGGTATGTTTGGTGTAATTAAATCTACTTTAGATAAAAGATTTTTTTTTAAAATTTTAATAGCTAGGTCACTTATTAATTTTTTTCCACCCTTTGCCACCATTACAGGATCTAATATTATTTTTTTTGCTTTTATCTTTTCTAAGGATTTTATTACTGAATTTATAACTTCTTTTGAATGAAGCATTCCTATTTTAACAGCGTCTGGTTTTATATCTTTTGCTGTAAATTCAATTTGATTAGAAATTTCTTTACTATTTACTGGAATAATTGATTTAACACCTGTTGTATTTTGTGATGTTATAGCAGTTATAGCAGTCATGGCATATGAACCAAGCGATGTAACTGTTTTAATATCTGCTTGTATGCCTGCACCTCCAGAAGAGTCTGAGCCAGCAATAATTAAAATTTTAGATTTTATTTTCAAATTAGATAATTGATTTTTTTACAATATTGACACATTTTGAAAGCATAGTTTTATCTTCAGTTTCACACATTATTCTTACTACTGGTTCTGTTCCAGACTTTCTAACTAGCATTCTACCTTTTCCTTTTATTAAACTATTTGCTTTTTTAATTGCATTTTTGCACTTAAGATTATTAATTATTGATTTATTTTTTACTTCGACATTTTCTAACAATTGAGGAGTTGGTGTAAAATTTTTAAATATTTCACTCGCCTTTTTTCCTTTCCTCATAGAAAAGAGAATTTCTAATGCTACCAATAGACCATCACCTGTAGTTGCAAATTTGCCTAGGATGATATGACCAGATTGCTCTCCTCCTAAATTAAATTTACTTTTCTGCATTGCTTCTTTTACGTATCTATCACCAACTTTAGATCTAATAAATTTTATCTTATTTTTAGAAAAATATTTTTGTAACCCATAATTTGTCATTAGGGTTCCTACAACACCACCTTTTAAAATTTTTTTTCTTTTCCATCTTGTTGCTAGCATAGCTATTATTTTATCTCCATCAATAATGTTACCCATTTCATCACAGACTATAATTCTGTCTGCATCGCCGTCCAATGAAATTCCAATATGAGATTTATTTTTTTTTGTATGATATTTAATTTTATTTGGAAATGTAGAACCACATTTTTTATTTATATTAAATCCATTTGGAGAGGTTCCAATTTCATGAACTACAGAACCTAATGATCTAAACAATTGAGGTCCTACTTTATATGCAGCTCCATTAGCACAATCTATTGTGATTCTTAAACCTCTTAAATTAAATTGTTTAGGAAAATTTGTTTTTAAGATTTCAAGATATCTATTTGATCCATTCTCTAATCTTTTAACTCTACCTAATATTTCAGGATTTGATAATTTTTTTGAGACTTTAGAATCGATTAGTCTTTCTATTTTCTTTTCAATATTGTCAGACAATTTTAAGCCATTTGGTCCAAATAATTTTAAACCATTGTCATAAAAAGGATTATGCGATGCGGTGATCATGATTCCCATATTGGCTCTCATTTTTTTTGTAAGCATTGCAAGACCATTTGTTGGTAATGGCCCAAAA
Organism: uncultured Pelagibacteraceae bacterium; assembly: GCA_902516395.1. Lineage (GTDB taxonomy): Bacteria > Pseudomonadota > Alphaproteobacteria > Pelagibacterales > Pelagibacteraceae > Pelagibacter. Next base: position 48,404 of record CABXYN010000005.1, read on the forward strand.
GTGAAAACATGCATTCCAGCTGATGTTAAACCAGACACTAATGCTGGTTCTAGCGTATATCCTGATAACCTAGTATCTTTAGCAATTATTGCTATCTGTTTAGTTTTTTTTTTATTGTTAAAATATGTACCAACTGCCAAACCAAACTTAAAAAACATATCACCATTTATTTTATTTCCATTTACCTTTCCTCTTATTCCATCTGTACCAAAATATTTTTTTGTCATTAATTTAAATTGAGTTTTTTAAAAACTTTTATTCCTTGGTTAACTTCATTAACATCATGGATCCTAAGTATTTGTACTCCTTGTAACATGCTATAGATACTTGAAGACACAGTTCCGCCTATTCTTTCTTTGCTATCATTACTTCCAGATATATCTTTTATAAATCTCTTTCTAGAAATTCCCAACATTACTGGAAATCCTATAGAATGAAAAATAGAAACATTATTTATTAGGGTAATATTATGTTTCATATTTTTACCAAATCCTATTCCAGGATCTAAGATAATGTGATTATGTTTGATTCCGCTTTTTCTAATTAATTTTAGCTTATCTTCGAAATAATCATATATATCTAACAACACATTATTATAACTCGGATTTTTTTGCATTTTTTCTGTGTTACCTTTCATATGATGTAAAACGAATGGTAATTTATTCTTTTTTAAAAAATTAATTGTCTCTTTATCGTAACTAAGGCCAGATACATCGTTAATTAGATCTAGTTTATATTTTGAAGCTTTTTTCATCACAAAACTTTTTCTAGTATCTAAAGAAATTAAAAAATTTTTAGATTTTAAATAAGTCATAACTTTTTTTACTCTCAACCACTCCTTTGTTTGAAGAATTTCTTTAGAGCCTGGTCTTGTAGACTCACCTCCAACATCAATTATCTTTGCTCCATCGACTATTAATTTATTAATCTGTTTTTTTGCAGAACTTTCTTCATTGAATTTTCCGCCATCAGAAAAACTATCTGGCGTAATATTTAAAACACCCATAAATATTGGTAAATTATCAAATTTTAACTTTGGAATTTTTTTAGCTTTTGATATGTTATTTATATCAATTAAAACTTTTTTTTTAATTTTTGAGGGAAGATTTTTAATACTTCTAATATTTATTTTTTTTTTATTACTTCTGGTAATTATTTCAATAGTATCAAATGAAAATGATTTATTACCACTAACCGGAATAGAAATTTTTTTTTTAACTTTTTCTCTAGATATTTTGTTATAATAAAAATTACACGCTCTTGTGTAATATTTTTGCATTAATTTTTAATGAACAATCTTTGGTTTCAATCCCATTGAACCCAAAGCAGAACTTTGGTCATCATCTTCTACTTTCAAATCCTCTTTATTTTTTGGGTATATATTTTTATTTACTATGTCCTCAATTTCTGCACCTGATAATGTTTCATAAGTAAGTAGAGCTTTAGCTAATTTGTGTAAGTCATCAATTTTTTCAGTCAAAACCTTTTTTGCTCTATCATAACCTTGATCAACAAATTTTCTTATCTCGGTATCTACTTTTCTTGCAGTTTCTTCTGACATATTTTGTTGTCTTGCAACTGATCTTCCTAAGAAAACCTCCTCTTCATTTTCACCGTAGGCAACTGGACCAAGTTCTTTGCTTAATCCTGCTCTCATCACCATAGCTCTTGCTCTTTTTGTTGCTTGCTCTATGTCGCTCGCTGCGCCGGTTGTAACTTTATCATCTCCAAATATAATCTCTTCTGCAACTCTACCACCCATTGCAATGGCCATTTGTGCGTGTAATTGTTCTCTTGTTTGAGATACTTCATCTCTTTCAGGAAGTTGCATAACCATTCCCAATGCTCTACCTCTAGGAATAATTGTTGCTTTGTGTATCGGATATGCTGCTTTTTCATTTATAGTAACAATGGCATGACCAGCTTCATGATAAGCAGTCAGTTTTTTTTCTTCCTCACTCATCACCATTGATCTTCTCTCAGAACCCATCATTACTTTATCCTTTGCCTCTTCGAATTCCATATATGTAACTATTCTTTTATTTTTCCTTGCAGCTAGTAATGCCGCTTCATTTACTAAATTTGCTAGATCGGCACCAGAGAAGCCAGGCGTTCCTCTTGCAATCGTTCTTAAGTTTACATCTGGCGCCATTGATATTTTCTTAGCATGCACCTTTAATATTTTTTCTCTGCCAAGTAAGTCTGGGTTAGAAACTACTACCTGTCTGTCAAATCTTCCAGGTCTTAATAAAGCTGGATCAAGCACATCTGGTCTGTTAGTAGCTGCAATTATTATAACACCTTCATTAGTATCAAAGCCGTCCATTTCTACGAGCAATTGATTTAGTGTCTGCTCTCTCTCATCGTTTCCACCGCCTAGACCGGCTCCTCTACTTCTTCCTACAGCATCAATCTCATCGATAAATATTATGCACGGTGAATGCTTTTTACCTTGTTCAAACATATCTCGAACTCTAGAAGCTCCGACACCAACAAACATTTCAACAAAGTCCGAACCTGATATTGTAAAGAATGGCACTCCCGCTTCACCCGCTATTGCTCTTGCAAGTAAAGTTTTTCCTGTTCCAGGAGGTCCAACTAAAAGGCATCCACGAGGTATTTTTCCACCTAGTCTACTAAACTTTTTAGGGTCTTTTAAAAATTCTACAACTTCTTCAACTTCTTCTTTAGCTTCCTCTACGCCAGCCACGTCATTAAAGGTAACTTTACCTTTTAATTCATTCATCATTTTAGCTTTTGATTTGCCAAAACCCATTGCTCCACCTTTGCCACCTTGCATCTGTCTCATAAAGAAAATCCATACAGCAATTAAAAGTAGCATTGGGAACCATGATAAAAGTACGCCAAATAGTGAAGGCATTTTTTCTTCTAATGGACTCGCTGAGATACTAACTCCTTTATCACTTAGTTTTTGAATTAAATTTGGATCATCAGGAGCATAAGTGTTAAACATTTCTCCATTCGACATTACACCTTTAATATTTTTCCCTTGAATTTCTACTTGTACAACTCTTCCATTATCTACCTGCGTTAAAAACTCTGAAAATATTATATTATTTTTTTTATTTACTGATCCTTGTGGGTTTTTAAACATGTTATAGAGACCAATAGTAAGAATTACTATTACAGCCCACATGGCAATATTTCTAAAGTTCATAACTATAAATTAAGAATTATTATCCATTTAACAAGTGTCAATTTGTTACAATTTGGATTTATTATTCGATTTTTCCGGAGAAATAATGACTGAATTCTCAAGTTTTTGAATTATGCATCCTGAAAGTGTTTTTTTTGAATAATTATTAGAAGATATCAAGTGTTTAATCAAGTTTTCAACTTTGGCTCCTCTAGCAAAAGTATCTCTTTTGCCTACTTTTTGTATCACTTCTGAAAACGATCTAAAGACTATTTCATCAGGTTGTTTAAGAAAATCATCTTTTAAGATAATTGTTTTGGTTAATTTTAAATAATTTGAGTTATCATAAATATTTTTTTGAACATAATAATCAATAGCAGAGTTGCTTTTATTAAGATTTTTGAGAGATAATTTAAAGTTGTTAAGTGTTAACCCATAATCCTCTAAATTTGAAATTAGTTTCCTTATTTTAACTCTTAAAAACTTATCATTTAAGTTCGAGGGATCGTTAACATTAAAATTAAAAGTTTTTTTTGAAATATATTCTAGATCCTTCTTATTTATATCAAGTAATGGTCTCAAAATAAAAACTTTATCATCAAACTTTAATTTTGATTTAGTCTTACCAAATGAAATCAAACCTTTTAACCCCGAACCTCTTAGTAATCTTATAAAAAAGTTTTCAATCAAATCATCAGCATGATGTGCAGTTAAAATCATATCAATTTTTTTATCTAAACTTTGATTAATAATTAATTTATATCTATTGTCTCTTGCAAAAGATTGAATATTTTTTGATATTTTATTTTTTTTTTTAATAGTAAGTATATTGCTGTAAATTTGAAATAATTTTAGTTTTTTTTTTACTAAATTAGCTTCAAAAGTAGAATCCTTTCTCAATTTATGATCTACGATAAAAAAGTAACATTTTTTGTCATTTTCAAAAGAGTAACATTTAGCTAAGAATGATAATGCCATACTATCTGCCCCCCCTGAAACAGCTACACAAAAACTGTTTTTAATGTGACCAGATAATTTTTTTTTGAAATTTAAGTAAATTCTTTTTATTCTTGGATCATCTAATTTCTTGGAATAAAAATTACGAATTTTCTTTTTTACACTCAAATTCTTTTTCTTCATAATACTTTGCTTTCTGAAGTACAGATTGAGTTGCATCAGGATATTGTTTTTTAACACCAGCAATCATCAAGCATCCTTGATCTTTTTCTCCCATCTGAACTAATGATACTCCTAGTTTCAATAAATTTTCAGGAGCAATCTTGCTTTTTGGATACTTTTGATAACCTTCCAAATATGCGGTGGCAGCATCGGTGTACATTTGTCTTATTCTATAAGTTTCTGCATACCAATATTGTGCATTACCCGATAATTCGTTATCAGGATTAATCAATACAAATTCCCTAAATGCTTTTTCAGCACTAGCATAATCACCAACTTTTAAAAAATTTCTTGCAAATTGATATTGCTCTTTTGGACTAGCGTCAGGTAATAATTTTTCCTCAGCATTAAAAACTTCTGAAATTATTGCTTCAGTTTGTTCTACAGACTCTATTGCCTGTGAATCATCACTTGTGGTCATATCTTTATAAGAAATTTCTCCTAACGACTGTGGTTCTGAAGATCCAGGAAGTATTTTATTTTGTGTTATCTCTTGACTATTTGGGGTTTGTTCATTTTTAGTTTGAGAAGTTAGGGAGTTATTATTTGTATTTAAAAGAGAAGTTTGTTCAATTTGCTCAAACCTTAGTTGATTATCTTGCTGCACTTTTGAAAGCTTGCTGGAGAGTTTGTCTAATTTAAAATTAATTTCCTCAAATTTATTTGTTAATTCTTGAAATTGCATTTCTATTTCACTTAATTTTAATAAATGTTTTGTTAAAGCCTGCTCAGACTCTTTTGTCGAGGCCTTTTGTGTTGTATTTTTGTCAGAATTTTCCGAAAATGACTGAGAATAAACTGCTCTTTCTAAAGTTCTAAGATCTTTTTGAATATTCTCTAAAATTTCTCCCACTTCTTGATCCTGTGAAAATGAAATACTTGTTGAAAAAAATAATAATGAAAAAAAGTTAACTAAAATTAGCTTAATTAATGATCTCATAAAAGTATTTGTAATTATAATAATGGCAAAAAGAAGACCCTTACTTTACTTGATAAAAAAAGTAAGGGTCTTTTTGAATTAAGATTTAATTTGCTTTTACTGTTACAGATCTTCTATTTTTTGACCATGAAAGTGGATTAGAACCTGAGTCAACAGGTCTCTCTTTTCCATAACTTAAAACTTTAATTCGATCAGAAGAAACACCATACGTCATCAAATAGTCTTTTGCCGCATTAGCTCTTCTTTCGCCTAATGCTAAGTTATATTCTCTTGTACCTCTCTCATCAGCATGACCTTCAACCACCACAGTCACATCTGAGTTTTGTCTTAACCAAGCTGCCTGCTTTCTTAAAGTCTCTCTTGAAGCTGTTGTTAATATTGTTTCGTTTGTTGCAAAGAAAACTCTGTCAGGAACTCCACTTGCGAGCTCTCCTACGGTATCAGAGCCTATGTAAACATCGCCCTGCATTAACGCATCTAATTTTTCAATTGGATCTGCTTTTTGAGCCTCTGCTGCTTTAGTAGTAGATGATGACTCTGTTGTTGTTTTTACAGACTTCTTAGTTGCGCATGCGGTAATAATTAAACCAAATAATACAACAAGAAATGCATTTTTTAAAATTTTGACTAGATTCATTTTTGCTCCTTCAATAGAATATTATGAACTTAACCATGTAATTAGATGTTTTGTCCAGAAAAATCAACCAAATTTAACAGAATCCTGTATTTTCTCTAATTTCCTAATAAAGAAGACCATGAAGGGTCTGAGGCATCAGTCTCAGTTTTTACCAACCTCTCGTTGTATCCGGTTAAATCAATTGACCATAATTTTGCTGAAAATCCCTGGCCTTTTTCATCAGTTTTTGTTTCTCTATAAAATATGATTATTCTTCCGTTCGGAGACCATGACGGAGCCTCTTGATAAAAATTTTCTGTGAGTAGTCTCTCTCCAGATCCATCTGTTCTCATAACTCCAATAAAAAATTTACCTTTGTGTAGCTTTGTAAATGCTATTAAGTCTCCTCTAGGTGACCAAACTGGAGTACCATAAATTCCTTTTCCAAATGATATTCTTTTAACTTTTGATCCATCGCTTCTCATTACATAAATTTGCTGATAACCACTTCTATCAGAATTAAATGTAACATATTTCCCATCAGGTGAGTAAGATGGCGAGGTATCAATTGAGGGATGATCAGTTAATTTTTCTTGAATGTTTGTCTCTAAATTTCTGACCCATATCTCCGAATTACCATCTTTAGCTAAACTCATTATAATTTTTTTTCCATCTGGTGAAAATCTCGGAGCGAATGTCATTCCAGGAAAATCTCCCACAACCTCTTGCTTTCCTGTTTCGATATTCAAAAGATAAACTCTAGGCATATTTCTGAAGTATGAGAGATAGGTTACCATTTGATTTGTTGGATTAAATCTTGGAGTTAATACTAGCTCATTTCCTAATGTTAAATATTTTGTATTAAATCCATCTTGGTCCATTATAGCTAATTTTTTTACTCTTTGGGTCTTGGGTCCCTCTTCTGCTACATATATTATTCTAGTATCAAAATAACCACTTTCTCCTGTTAGTCGTTCATATACTTTATCTGAAATTTTATGACCAACTCTTCTCCAGTTAGTTGGTACCGTTGTTAAAGAAAATCCATCAACCATTTTTGCTCCTAAAATATCCCAAAGTTTAAATTCAATCCTAATATAATCTTTTTTATTTATTATTTTAGAAGTAACTTTGCCAGTGATTAAAACTTGAGACTTAATTAAAGCCCAATCTTCAAATCTTGGTTTTAGATGGGCAATATCTGGTTTTTGTAAGAAAGATTCTTTATCTAAAGTATCAAATAATCCTGTTTTTCTTAAATTATTCTCAATTACTTTTGAAATTTCTATTCCCAAATTATCTATATTTAAATTTTTTTTAATTTTTTCTTTGGAAATTTCATCAGCGAAAAAAGGAGAAACAGAAATTGGTAAAGGATCAAGATTTCCTCTTGTTATATCGATTTCAACAAGCGAATAAGATATGCCAGGCTTTAAAATTAAACAAAAAATAAATAATAATAAAAATTTATTTCTCATCCACCCATCATTTCTATTGGATTAAATCTTAATATCATTGTATTCCATTTTTCATAACTTGTTGTTGGAAGATTTTTTATAGGATTACAAAGTCTAATAGCTCTAATTACACTTTGGGCTATTTGATAGAAAGCTCCCTCACCAGGTGTATTCATCCTTACATGATCCAACATTTCAAAGTTTTTTACAATTCCATTTTTTTCTAAATTAAGTTTTACAGTAACCAGTAGATCTTCACTATATGGCAGCCCAGTAGGTACTGACCAACATGAATAAATTTGGTGTCTTACTGCATATTCAGTAGTTACACTCAATTTAGAGAGTTTCATAGACTTGTCTTCAGATTGTGTAATTCCATCTACCTTTTTTTTAACTTCACCTACATCCTCATATTGCTTTGCAATTAAGCCTTTAATTTTGTTAACATCAATATCTTTTTTTTCATATTCTGACACCTGTTTTGCCTTTTCATCTTTCAAAGGTTTTTTAATTTTTGCAAATTCTTTTATCACTTCATCTTTTTCAATTTTTTTTTCAATTTTTTTTCTTTTTTCTTTTTCAACAACTATTTTTTTATCCTCTTTTGAAGGTTGTTGTTCAGTTTCTTGTTTGGTTTCTGTTTTTTCTGACTTTTTATCAGGCAATGGAACAGTTTCGGATTTCTCTAGTTTAACTTTTTCTTGTTTTTTCTCAGGTACTGGTACTTTTTTTGATTTTGATAAATCAATTTCATCTTTTTGATTGTCAAATTTTACTTGTTTTTTTTCCTCTTTTTTTATCTCTTTTGGTGGTGCTTGCTCGGAAAGTAGTTTTTTATTATGATTTTTTGTCTTTTCTATAATTTTTGCTGCTTTTGGAGCATATGGAATATTGGTTTTCTCAGATATTTGTATCAATTCGACCGATAAGATTGGCATTAGTTCCAGTGGTTTTTTGGCAACAAATGGAAGAGCAAATATTGTGGCAAAGAATATTGTGCCATGAAAAATAACAGAAAAAAACATTCCAAAAGAAAAATTATTAAATCCACTTGGAAAAACAATAAATGAAATTTTTTTAAACAATGCTATCTCTCTTTAAAAGGTTCAGATATTAAGGCAACTTTAGTGAAGCCCGAACCTGAAAGTTTACCCATTACTTCTAACACTCTTCCATAATTAATTGTTTTATCACCTCTTACATAAATCCTAGTATCAGTTCTATTATTAGATACAGCTAAAATTTTTTTAATTAAGTTATCAAATTCAATTTTTGTTTCTTGAATAAAAACTTCACCTTTAGAGTTTATAGTTAATGTGAGAGGTTCACTTTCTTCTGGTAAAGTATCAGCTGAAGTCTCAGGTAAATCAACTTGCACTCCGACTGTTAATAAAGGTGCTGTTACCATAAAAATAATTAAAAGAACAAGCATCACATCAACGAAGGGTGTTACATTTATTTCACTCATCGGTTCTCTTTCTGAGCGCTTTAAGTTAAATGCCATATTAGATGATAGAAATAAATCTTTTTGAAAAATTTTCTAATTTTTGTAAATATTTTTTGGAGTCATTACCAAATTTATTATAAGCAATTACTGCTGGTATTGCTGCTAACAAACCTAGGGCAGTCGCAAATAAAGCTTCGGCAATTCCAGGGGCTACAATAGCCAGACTAGTATTTCTTGATATGGCAATTGATTGAAAAGAATTCATTATTCCCCAGACTGTTCCAAATAATCCAATAAACGGTGCAGTAGATCCTACTGTTGCAAGAAAAGTAAATTTATTATTAACAATATTCATTTGCTTTTCAATGTTCACCTCTAAAATATTTTCAAGTCTTTGACTAATGTTCGTTTTAGACCTTGACTTCATAACTGCTTGCATTGAATCTTTAAATAATTGAGCCATTGGATTATCTAATGTCGCCGGTAGACTATTATAAAATGTTTCTGCTGACTTAGACTTCCAAAACCTTTCTTCAAAATCCTCTGAGTCTTTATTAATTTTTTTAAACATTACAATTTTATCGAAAATGATTGCCCAAGAGTAAACTGAGCTAGCAATTAGTATTATAATTACAGATTTTACTATCAAGTCAGCTCTCAAAAATAAACTCAAAATTGAAAAATCTGTACTATTTGCTATGCCAACTGCTTGGGAAGTTATATCTGCATCCATTTAATTGATTTCACACTAAAATGTGTCATGAATTTGTCTTTAAAGGTTAGCTAAAAATTATTTTTCTTGAGAATTCAGATGATAATTAGCTATTAATATTGCATCTGCTTTGTTGGTGTCTTTTTTTCGAGATAACACTGATGAAAACTTAGGAAACATTTCAATTGCTTTAACTCTACTCGAATCTTTTTGAGAATTTATTAAATCATAATGCTTTTTCCATTTGGCTGGTCTTACAAAAAAAATTGGTAGTTGCATAGCGGCACAAACTCCTTTTAACACTCCAAATGATTGTCCAAAATTAAACATACTAGTAACACCTTGTCCAGGCATTGCTGAAACCTGTTCTACTACTACATTTATATTCTCAGATTTATGGTTTTGAATCCTCAAAAATATTTCGTTAAAAATTTGGCTACCATTAACTTGCTTTTTATTTTGATTACCAGATGCCATGGTAGGCATATCAATTACATCCTTTAATTCTCCATCCTCAAAAAAACTAATTGCACCAGTTATCCCAGGGTCTATTCCAATTATTAACATAAAATTAAATTAATTTGCATTTGTAAAAACATTTTGAACATCGTCATCTTCTTCCAAAATTTCTAAAAACTTGTTCATTTTTTCTTTGTCCTCTTCATTTAGATTAATTTTATTTGTAGGAACCCATTCAATTTCTGTAGATATAAAATTAGAAATCTCTTTTTCCAACAAATTTTTTACATCATATATCTCATCATTATTTGTCTGTATCTCATAATGATTCTCATGAAATATACAATCATTAGCTCTAGCATCAGTTGCTAGGTTGAAAATTTTTTCCTCATCTATTTCTTCTTTATCAACTTTGATAACTCCAAGTTGAAGAAAGTTATGAGATGCAGAACCTTGGGTACCAAGTCCACCTCCGTATTTTTGAAATATTGTTCTTATATTTGAGGCAGTTCTATTTTTATTATCTGTTAAAGTAGTAACTATTATTGCTGTTTTTGCAGGTCCAAATCCTTCATATCTTATATTTTCAAAATTAGAGTCTGCTGCTATTGTCGACTTGTCGATAGCTCTTTCAATATTATCCTTTGGCATGTTTGCTGATCTGGCAGCTTGGATCGCAGATCTTAATCTTGAATTCATATCTGGATTTTTATCTCCAAGTTTTGCTGCTACTGTAATTTCTCTTGATAGCTTAGAAAATATAGCAGATCTTTGCTTATCTGCTTTTCCTTTTTTATGTTTGATGCCTGCCCAATGGGAATGACCTGCCATGATTTAAGATTCTTTCTCAAGTTGACCACCAAATATAAACTGACTTATATTTGCTGCCAAACCAGTATTTGGATTAGCTTCAATAATTGCTCCACAAAGCGAAGCCTCTCCTTCAGCAGGAAAATGTTTTATAGAATCTCTTTTGTAAAACCTATTAATAGAATTTTCAGCATTCATCCCAATTACTGAATTATAATCCCCACACATTCCTGCATCTGTTAAATACGCAGTTCCCTTGCTTAATACTCTTCCGTCATTAGTTGGTACATGGGTATGGGTGCCTACAACAAATGTAGCATTCCCATCAAAAACGTGTCCAATAGCCATTTTCTCACTTGTAATCTCACCATGAAAGTCAACAATAAGAAAATCATATTTTTCTTTAAGTGCATTTTGATCTAAAAATTCTTTACTTTTTATAAAGACATCATCAGATTTTTTCATAAAAACATTCCCCATTAAATTTAATACACCAACTTTGTAACCACCTAAAGAATCGTAAATACCAAAACCATCGCCTGGAACATCACCAGATAAATTTAATGGTCTTAATAATCTCTTTTGATTTTTAATAAATTCAAATGTTTCTTTTTGATCCCAGACATGATTGCCAGTAGTAATTACATCAACGCCACAACCAAGTAGTTCATTCACTATATTCTCAGTTATTCCAACACCTTCTTTTGCAGCATTCTCTCCGTTTACAATAACAAAGTTTATTTTCTTTGACTTTATAATTTTTGGTAAAAATTTTTTTATTGCACTACAACCGCTGTTTCCAACTATATCTCCTAGAAATAAAATATTCATTTTATTATTCCTTTATTTGTTAAAATAAAATCCAATTTTTGATCAAACTTATTTATTGGAATCTTTTTAATTTTTTGAAATGAAAAAGCAAAGCCAACTGTTAAAACTTTTTTATAATTTAAAAGTTTTCGAATATATCGGTCATAAAATCCGCCCCCATAACCTAATCGGAATTTATTATTATCAAATCCAACAAGAGGAACAATTAAAACCTCAGGAAAAACTTTTTTTTTGCTAATTGGCTCTGGAATACCTTGGTAACTTACTTTAAGTGAGTCTTGAAAAGACCATTC
>CABXYN010000006.1 GCA_902516395.1 uncultured Pelagibacteraceae bacterium
TAGTTCTTAAAAAAAAAATAAAAAATAATTTAATTACTAAATCAGTAAGAGTAGAAGAAAATTTAAAATCAAAATTAAATGTTAATGTCAAATTTGACATTTTTGCAATTGATAGGGGTATCTCTAAATTTTTTAATTCTATAGATGGAAAAATAAATGAATTTAAATCACAAAGAAAAGACGAAAAAAGAAGATTAAAATTAATAGAAATAGAAAAAAAAGATAAAGAAAAAGAAAAAATAAAAAAACAAAAAATCTTACAAGAGGAAAGACAATTAAAATTAAAAGAGCAGCAACTAAAGGATGAAGAAAGAATAGAAAAATTAAGAGCCAAAGATCTAAAATTATTTTTGAGAAAAGAACAGGCGCTTTTAAGAAAAGAACAATCAGAAAGACAAAAAAAATTTTTACAAGAACTTAGAATCCAAAAGCAAATCGAAAGATTTAGAATTAGAGAAGTAAAAGAATTAGAAAAACTTGAGAAAATTTCTTTAAGAGAAAAAAGAGAGGACTATGGAGAATTACAACAAAGAATAGAGAATTTAAAAAATAAATATAGACTTATAAGAGACCAAAAAATTAGAGAGAGAGTTGAAGCTCTTGGTGTTAAGACAGATGAAGCTGATGATAGATCGGCACTCCTTCAAAAGGAGAGAGAATATAATTTAGCTAGACAAAAAATTGAGTTTGCTTTAGAAAGTTTTTATAGAAGTGCCAATAGTTTAGTTTTTCAATTAAATAAAAGATATATTACAAGACACATGTCTATATTCAGATGTATAGATAAAAGGTTTGAGACAGGAGAAATATTTATTAAATGGGATGAGTCTTCGGATGATGAATGGTTAATTTTAATATATATAAAGGATAATTCACCTGATAAAGGAATAATAATAGAAGATAAGACAAATGAAGAAAAAAACATGTCTCATGAGTTTAAAGCAAATGAAATATTTAAAGCCTCAGACTTAATGGTTGATTCTCTAACTCAGCTAATTTCAAAAAAAAGACAGAAACAGAAGTAATTTTTAATTTACTCATTTACGTAAACAGAAACTCCTCTAGAATTTATGTCTACATCAAATTTCTTATGAAGAGGAGGGAAAGCTCTCTGTGAACAATCAAGCCTGTCACATGTTCTACATGATACTCCAATAGGTAATTCAGATTTTTTATCACTAAGATCTAAATTTTCAGTATATACAAATTCTTTAGCATATTTTGCTTCACAACCAAGACCTATAGACAGCATACTTTTTTTTTGCCCATATCTTCCTACACCCTTTTCAACTGTTTTTGCTATACAGACATATTTTTCTCCGTTGGTCATTTTGCTAACTGCTGCTTGAATAACACCTGGCCTTGAAAAAGCAGAATAAACATTCCATCTTGGACAAGCTCCTCCATATCTCGGTATTTCTATACCTGATAATGAAAATCTTTTAGAAATATTTCCTGCAACATCTACTCTTAAAAAGTGAAAAGGTATTCCAGGAAGTTTTGGATCTTGCAAGCACGTTACTCTATGAGCAACCTGTTCAAACGAAGTTGCAAAAGTATTTTGTAAAAGTTCTAAATCATATTTTAATTCTTTGCATTCTTTATGAAAAAGAGAGTAAGGCATTAATATCGCAGCGCCACAATAATTTAAAAGCGCAACTCTTGTTAACTTTTTAGATTCATCTGTTGGGAAATTAAATGTTGAAAGGTATTCATCAATTTCTTTTGAGGCACCTTCTTGTGAAATTTGTGCCGCAGCAAAAAGTTTTTTAGTTTCGAGTGAGAGATAATCAGATAATAATAATTCTTTGTCTTTTACCTTATAAATTTTTGAGAATGGTTTTCCTTCTTTAGGTATTACATCTTTTACAGTTATGCCATATTCATCTTTTAAAAATTGACATAAGGCAATATATCTTGTTCTATTGTTTTGTTTTACTTTTTCAAATATTTCATTAGCGAATTCCTCTAATTTTGGAAAAAAATTTTTATTTTCTTGTAAAAAATCTGAAATTACTTCACCAGGAAATGCGTTTTTTCTCCCATCAATAATTTTACCTGAAATATTTTCTAATTTGTTAAAAATTTCATGATCTTTTTGTTTAAAGTTGTCACCTAGTTTAATTAAAGCTTTAGCAATTTTTGGATTTGTATTAACTAAATCCTTTACCTCTGGTCCAAGAATATCAAGATCCTCAAAAAGTTCATCACCCAACAATTCAGAAATATTATTCTCAAGATTTATGTCTGTCTTGCTTGTAAGATCAGAAAGCTCTATTTTTAGTTTATCACAAACCCTTAAAAGTAAGTCTCCATCAATTTTTCTTTTTCCACTCTCTATTAGATTTAAATAGCTTGGTGAAATAGACATTTCTTCTGCTAGTTTGTTAGCTTGTATTCCTAGTTGCCTTCTAAACGCTTTGATTTTTGGCCCAATTTTTGTATCAATTTGACTCATTTTACTATTTGTAAATTTTGTAAATTTAAATTTACACAAAATTATTCGATTTTACAAGTAAAATCAATTTAATTGTAGATTTTGTAAATATTGTAAATTATAAAGTTTACATGGAAAAAAACAAAATTAACAACATCGAAAATAACTACCAAATTACTAATAATGAAGAGCATTCTGAGCACAAGTCAAAAGGTATTTACATTAGAGACGATCATTGCGATTGGGGATCTAGCGGAATGAACGAATTTACTGAAGAATACAGCTCAAAATAGTCATTAGTCATTTCTAGTCATTTAATCAAAAGAGAGGGGTTTAAGTGTCAGCTGAGAATATTTCATACGATTTACAAAGATTTGCAGGTATTAAAAGAGATTATACTCCTGAAGAAGTTGAAAGATTAAGAGGTTCAATCAGAATTGAGTATTCTATGTGTAAAATGCAGTCCCAAAAGCTTTGGAAACTGCTTAATACAGAAGCCTATGTTAACACCCTTGGATCACTTTCAGGAAATCATGCAGTACAACATGCAAAAGCTGGTTTAAAAGCAATTTATTTAAGTGGTTGGCAAGTTGCAGCTGATGCTAACAGTGCTGGTGAAATGTATCCTGATCAATCTTTATATCCATATGATAGTGCACCAAAATTAGTTGAGACAATGAATAATTCCCTGGTTAGAGCAGATCAAATTCAACATATGGAATTGATAGATGGTGACATGGATAAAAGTAAGAGAACTGATTACATGTTGCCAATTATAGCTGATGGTGAAGCAGGATTTGGTGGACCACTAAACGTATTTGAATTAACCAAAAAATTTATTAGAGCAGGTGCTGCTGGAGTTCATTTTGAAGACCAATTAGCTAGTGAGAAAAAATGTGGTCATATGGGTGGAAAAGTTTTAGTTCCAACTGGAACAATGGTTAGAAATTTAAAGGCTGCAAGACTTGCCGCTGATATTGCAGATGTACCATTAATAATTTTAGCAAGAACAGATGCAAATGCTGCAAAGTTAATCACTAATGATTTTGATGAAAATGATAAACCGTTTTTAACTGGCGAAAGATCACCTGAAGGTTTCTTTTATGTTAAAGACGGAATTGAGCAGGCAATTTCTAGAGGTCTTGCTTATGCACCATACGCAGATTTAATTTGGTGTGAAACTGCAACACCAAATTTAGAAGAGGCAAAGAAATTTGCTGATGCTATACACGAAAAATTTCCTGGAAAAATGTTAGCTTATAACTGCTCGCCATCATTTAATTGGAAGAAACATTTATCTGATGAAGAGATTGGATCATTTCAAAGAAAAATTGGAGAAATGGGATATAAATTTCAATTCATTACACTAGCAGGTTTCCACACTCAAAACATTGCAATATTTGAATTAGCAGAAAAATATAAATCAGAAGGTATGACTGCTTACTCAAAAATTCAACAGCATGAATTTGCTAGAGAAAAAGATGGATACACAAGTGTGAAACATCAAAGAGAAGTAGGTACATCTTATTTTGATGCAGTTTCAAATACAATAAGCTCAGGTAAAAGCTCAACTACAGCAATGGAAGGCTCAACTGAGTCAGAACAGTTTTAGATAATAAATTAATGTTTACTAGTGGTCTTCTTTTAATAGTAAGCTATCTTTTATTTAAATATACAGTTCAATGGATTCAATATTACAATCAAACCGATCCTAGGATGCCTGACTCAATATGGCGTTATACTTGTGATTATAAAGTTATCGGCATAAGAGATATCTGTGACTTGGATGATAAGCCATTTGTAAGACAAAGAAGGAAAAGAGATAAAATTGTTACAATAATGTATTTTATTGTGGTCCTTGCTTTTGTATTTTCTATGTATTTTATGGCGAGTTTATTAGGATTAATTCTTTAATTTTTGAATCTGATCCCATGCTAAATTGACGGCTCTCATTTTAGCTTTGCTCTCATCTATTACTTCTTGAGGAACGCCTTTACTTAATAAGATATCAGGGTGATGCTCTTTGCTAAGTTTAATATACCGTTTTCTTATTTCTTCGAGTGAGTCATCAGGCTTACTCTCTAAAACAATATAAGGATTAAGTTTGTCTGATGACTTTCTACTCTCTTTAATGCCATTAATTTGAGTCTGATTTAATCCAAAAATTCTTGCTATATCTTCTATCATTATTAATTCATTGTCACTTACGTGACCGTCAGCTTCTGCAATATAAAATAAAGTATTTATTACCTCTTCTAAAATATTTAAATTACCTTTATAAACTTCTGAAATTTGTTTTGCATATGGTTCATACCCCGTGCTTTCTTCTTTAGCTTTATTGAAAATTTTACCAACCTGATCTAATTCACTCTCAGGTATTTTTAATTTATCTTTAACTGCAATTAATTCTTCACGACTAACTTGTCCATCTGCTTTACTTAGCTTTGCTGATAAAACAATCAAAGAGAGTGCAAATATTTGTTGAGGCTGTGCAAAAGATCTAAATCCACCACCTGATCTGGCTCTTGACATTTTTCCGCCAATTAAGGATCCCAAAAGCATACCGAAAGGTCCACCAATAGAAAAACCCAGCATTCCACCAATTATGCTTCCCCATATTGCCATTATTCGAAACTCCTTAATCTATATTCCCAGTTTCCCATTTTATTATAAGTCACTTTTAATATTAAATTATTTTCAGGATTATACCAAACATCAAATTCAAATTTTTTTTCATCTGAAAGATCTTCGTCATTTGACTTAATATTAAAGTGTTCCGTTAAATATTCTTTACCATTAATAGTAATTTTTTCAGTTCCAATTAAACTTACAGTCTGTTTTTTAACACTACCAGATAAAGGACTGATCTGTTTATCCGAATTGAAAATTTTGTGATTCCACCAATTTCCAATTGTACAATCTAAACTAGCTTCACCTTTATAAGATGATCCATCTATAATAAATTTATTTGTATATTTATCATAATTTAAATTCACATATTTTTCCTTATCATTTTGAAAAGTATTTGATTTAAAAAAAACTAATTTTTCATTTTTATATTTTTCTATTGTTTCACTTAATATTGAAAAAACTGTTACCCCAAATAACTCTACTTTAAAATTAGTATAATTTTTTACTACAAACAAATCCTCATCAAATTCAAAAAAGTAGCTGGTGCTTCCAATAATTTCATTATTTCTTAGAACATCCATCTCAATTTTTTTAAGACCTTCATAATGACTGCTATGTGCCATCACCTTAGAAGCAAACATAATAATAAGCAATACGGGTATAAAATGTTTCATTTTCATAGATTTTAGTTAAAGAAAGTATAAATAATAGCTAAATATATGTTCCTTACTATCAAAAATATTCCTAAAGTCTCATGGAGTTCTCAAGAGACTTTTAATCTAAAGCCAAAATTATCAACATTATTTTTTCTTTGTTTTGGCCTTATATTATTTGGTTTTGGTGAAGCCTTAGTCGTTATTTCATTTATTGGCAATTCTCCATGGACTGTAATGGCACAAGGAATTTCAATTAATTCAGGATTATCCATTGGAATTGTCACTTTTATAGTGAGTGTTGTCGTTTTATGTTCATGGTTTTTCTTAAAACAAAAACCTGGTCTTGGTACTATATTCAATATCGTGATTATTGCAGCAATGTTAGATATAACAATTGCATTAATACCAACCCCTGAAACTTACATTATGAAATTATTAATGGCTGCAGTAGGTGTAATGATAGTCGGGGTGGGGAGTGGTATCTATTTAATTGCTAATCTAGGTCCAGGACCTAGGGATGGTTTAATGACTGGTTTACAAAAAAAAACTAATCTACCAATTGCTGCTGTAAGATCTTTTATAGAAATTTCTGTAGCTTCAGTTGGTTGGTATTTAGGTGGAACAATTGGAATTGGAACATTAATGTTTGCTTTTGGAATTGGTCCCTGCATTGCTTTAAGTTTATATATTATAGATAAAATAATGAACTAAGTAGCAGTATTTTGTTTTTCGCTTCTTTTTCTTTCGTGAGGGTCCAGAATTGCTTTTCTAAGTCTACAAGACTTAGGTGTAATTTCTAAAGCTTCATCAGTATTAAGCATACTTAACTGTTCTGCAATCGACATTTGTCTTACAGGTGTAAGAACTATGTTTTCATCTGTGCCTTGTGTTCTCATATTCGTGAGTTTTTTTCCTTTCATGACGTTAATTATCATATCACCAGGTTTTGGAGCCAAGCCCACAATCATTCCTGTATAAACTGGATCATTGTGTGTAACAAACATTTCTCCTCTAGCTTGCAAATTAAAAATTGAAAATGCAACAGCCTTCCCTTGATCCATAGAAATTAAAGCTCCATTTCTTCTTCCTTCCATGTCTCCCTCAAAATCTCCATAAGAGTGAAAAATTCTGTTAATAACACCTGTTCCTTTTGTCAAAGTTAAAAATCTACTTGTGTATCCCATTAAACCTCTTGTTGGTGCTTGAAAAATAAGTCTTTTTTTATTTTTTCCAGTATCTTTTAGTTCAATTAACTTACCTTTTCTTCTATTCATAGAGTCTATTATCCTTGATGAATATTCTTCATCTAAATCCATTGTAATTTCTTCAATTGGCTCTAACTTTTTTGAATTTTCGTCAGTTTTAAATAAAACTTTAGGAGGGCTTACAGTCATTTCAAAGCCCTCACGTCTCATTTGTGTTAATAATATTTCAAGCATTAGTTCTCCTCTTCCACTTATCTCAAATGCATCTTTATTTGAGTTTTCTGAGAAAGAAATTCCAACATTGTTTTGAGCTTCTAAAATTAAACGATCTCTAATTTGAGTACTTGTTAATTTTTTTCCCTCAGTTCCTGCTAGTGGTGAGCTATTTACTGTTATTTTTATCGACATGGTTGGTGGATCGATCGGTGTTGCCTCAATTGGTTCATTTACTTCTAAATCACAAATCGTATCTGCTACATTTGCTTTTTCCAATCCTGCTATGACTACAATATCTCCAGCTTCTCCAACTTCAATCGGAACTTTTTTTGTACCTTCGTATCTAAAGATTTTTGTAAGTCTACCTTCATCTACTTTTTCACCATTTAAATTGATTGCCTTAATTTGTTGATTTGCTTTCGCAGTTCCTTGTGAAATTCTTCCTACTAAACTTCTACCCAAAAAGTTGTCAGCATAAAGTAGCGTCGATAGCATCGCAAATGGTTTTGATCTATCAAATTTAGAGGGTTTTACGTGATCTAAAACTAAATCTAATAGTGGATTAAGATTTTCTCTTGGCCCATCAATCTCCTTAGAAGCCCAACCAGATCTTCCACTTGCATATAAAACTGGAAAATCTAATTGCTCCTCATTAGCGTCTAAACTAACAAATAAATCAAATGTTTCGTTTAAAACTTCATCAGCCCTTTGATCACTTTTGTCTAATTTATTTATAACAACAATTGGTTTTAGCCCTTGTTTTAGTGCTTTGCTTAATACAAATTTTGTTTGTGGCATTACACCTTCTGCAGAGTCTACTAATAATAAAGCACCATCTGCTAAACTTAAAACTCTTTCAACTTCAGCTGCAAAATCTCTGTGACCGGGAGTATCAATAATATTTATTCTAATATCTTTCCAATTAATCGAAGTCGGTTTCGCAAGTATTGTAATTCCTCTTTCTTTTTCTAGTTCTCCAGAGTCCATTAATCTTTCATCGACTACTTCGTTGTCTCTAAAAGAACCAGACTGTTTCATTAAGTTATCAATCAGTGTTGTTTTTCCATGATCAACATGAGCAATGATAGTGATGTTTCGAATATTGTTATTCATAATTGAGTTTCTTATACATCTAAACCTGAGATTGAAAACAAAAAAAAAGGGCAGAAGAATCTGCCCTTTTAAATTTCTTAATTAGACTTTTTGGGTTACATTCCCATGCCGCCCATACCGCCCATACCGCCCATTCCTCCTGGAGGCATTCCTCCAGCAGCAGCATCCTTCTCTTCAGGTTTGTCAGCAACCATTGCTTCAGTTGTTACTAATAATCCAGAAATTGAAGCTGCATCTTGTAAAGCTGTTCGTACAACTTTTACAGGGTCAATTATTCCTTCTTTAAACATATCAACGTATTGTTCTGTTTGAGCGTCATAACCTTGAGAAGACTTATTAGCCTCCAAAAGTTTACCAACTATAACCGAACCGTCTACACCAGCATTTGTTGTTATTTGTCTTATTGGAGCTTCCAATGCACTTTTAACAATTGCAACACCTGCTTTTTGGTCAGATCCTCTCACTTTTACTTTATCAAGTTCTTGAGAAGCATAAAGAAGTGCACAACCACCACCAACAACTATTCCTTCTTCAACAGCTGCTCTTGTGGCATTTAGAGCATCTTCAACTCTATCTTTTTTCTCTTTAACTTCTACTTCTGTTGCACCACCAACTTTGATTACCGCAACTCCACCTGCTAATTTAGCAAGTCTTTCTTGAAGTTTTTCTCTATCGTAGTCTGATGTAGTTTCTTCAACTTGTTGTTTGATTTGATCACATCTTGCTTCTATGTCAGATTTTTTACCAGTACCACTTACAATCGTGCTGTTTTCTTTATCAACTTTTACTCTCTTAGCTGATCCAAGATCATTAATTTTGACGTTTTCTAATTTAATACCAAGATCTTCAGAAATAACTTGTCCACCAGTTAAAATTGCTATGTCTTCAAGCATTGATTTACGTCTATCTCCAAAACCAGGAGCTTTAACAGCAACAACTTTTAGTCCACCTCTTAATTTGTTTACAACTAAAGTTGCCAAAGCTTCACCTTCTACATCTTCAGATATAATCATTAAAGGTCTACCCGCTTGAACAACTGCTTCAAGTAGTGGAACCATAGGTTGAAGATTAGTTAATTTCTTTTCGTGTAAAAGAATTAATGGATTTTCAAGTTCCGTTGTCATTTTTTCAGCATTTGTAACAAAGTATGGTGATAAATATCCTCTATCAAATTGCATACCCTCTACTACATCAAGTTCTGTCTCAATACTTTTTGCTTCTTCTACAGTGATAACACCCTCGTTACCAACTTTTTGCATAGCTTTTGCAATCATGTTTCCTATTTCTTTATCTCCATTAGAAGAAATAGTACCAACTTGAGCAATTTCATCACTATCTTTAACTTTTTTAGCCGAAGATATTAGAGTATTTCTAACTTGTTCTACTGCAGCATCAATTCCTCTTTTAACATCCATAGGGTTCATACCAGCTGTAACATACTTACAACCTTCTTTTACAATCGCTTGAGCTAAAATAGTTGCGGTTGTAGTACCATCACCTGCTTCATCATTTGTTTTGCTCGCAACTTCCTTAACCATTTGAGCACCCATATTTTCAAACTTATCGTCTAGATCGATTTCCTTTGCAACTGACACACCATCTTTGGTTGTTCTTGGTGCACCATATGCTTTGTCTATAACAACGTTTCTACCTTTGGGGCCAAGAGTAACCTTAACTGTGTTTGCAAGTATATCTACTCCTCTTAGCATTGCTGATCTAGCATCTGAATCGAATTTCACTATTTTTGCCATTATTAAACTCTCCTTTTTTAAATTTTTTATTTAGAAGTAGAGATACCCATAATGTCTGACTCTTTCATTATGCTGTATTCTTTACCATCAATTTTAACTTCAGTTCCTGACCACTTTCCAAAAAGAACTTTGTCACCAACTTTAACATCCATTGGTATAATTTTTCCATCCTCAGTTTTTGATCCACCACCTATAGCAACTACTTTGCCCTCTTGTGGTTTTTCTTGCGCAGAATCAGGGATGATAATTCCACCAGCAGTTTTTTCGCTGCTGTCTAAAACTTCGATTAATACTCTATCGTGTAACGGTTTAAACTTCATATTTACTCCTTTAAATTAGAGTTCATATAGATGCATGTGACTATTATTTCAAGATCTGGCCTTAAATATATAAATGAGAAAAATCAGGAATTTACTGGATTTTTAAGTTATATCTGAAATATGAGTAAGAATTTAGATAAATCAGGCTTAAAATCAATAGTTAGTAGATATGACTTATTTTTCATTGATATCTGGGGGGTGCTCCATAACGGAATAAAGCTGCATGAAAATGCTGTAAAGGTTTTAGATGAATTATTTAATAATGAAAAAAAATTCATATTATTGACAAATGCTCCAAGACCCAACTTAACTGTGATTAATACTTTAAAAAAAATGGGTTTAAATAATTATTCTGATACAGTTTTTACATCTGGAGAAGCGTCAAAAAGATATCTTTTAGAAAATTTCAATAATAAAAAATTTTTTCACTTGGGACCACCAAGAGATTTTGATTTATTTAAAACGTTTGAAGATAATAAAGTGGATAATATAGACGATTCTGATTATTTATTATGTTCAGGTCTTTTTGAAGAACATGAAGATGACTTACGGTATTACAAAAATCTTTTAACAAAACATATAACAAAAAAAATGATATGCACTAACCCTGATTTAATAGTTGATCGAGGGAACAAAAGAGAATACTGCGCAGGCTCTATTGCAAAATCTTTTGAAGAAATTAGTGGTGAGGTAATTTACTTTGGCAAACCCCATCCTCCTGTTTATGAAATCGCAGCAGATGTAAATAACAAAAAAATATTATGTATTGGTGATAATCTTAATACAGATATTAAAGGTGCTAACATTCAAAATTTTGATTCATTACTGATTACAGGTGGTATACATAGACAAGAAATTTCAAAATTATCAATTAAAAATGTACTTAAAAATTATGATGCAAATATTAACTATTTTCAGAAAGAATTAAAATGGTGAATAAATTAAAGATTTTTAATAATTTTAATATTCCAAATAAATTTAAAAAATCAATTATCCTAATTGGTAACTTTGATGGATTACACTCAGGACATCAAAAATTATTTGAATTAGCAAAAAAATATAAAACAAAATACAAATCTAAAGTAGGTGTGGTTACATTTGATCCAATACCTAAAATGTTTTTTAACAAAAAAATTAAAAACTATAGAATATCAAATTTTAATCAAAAGGTAATTTATTTAAAAAAATTTGGTGTTGATTTTATTATTAATAAAAAATTTGATAAAAATTTTTCAAAAATTAATTACTATAAATTTGTAAAAGATATTTTATCAGGAAAACTTAGATCAAAATTTGTATTTGTTAGTAATAACTTTAGGTTTGGTCACAAAAGAGAAGGGGATGTATCACAGCTTAAAAAATATGAAAATGATTTTGGTTATAATTTAATAAACCCAGTACCTTTGATTAAAAATAAAAAAATAATTTCATCAACATTGATTAGAAAGTTACTTGAAGAGGGAAAGCTATTAAAAGCAAATACTTTTTTAAAAAGAAACTGGGAAATTGAGGGAAAAGTTCAAAGAGGTAGAATGATGGGGCAAAAAATTGGATTTCCCACCTGCAATATAGATATTGGAGATTATGTTATAGCAAAACCTGGAGTTTACGCCGTAAAAGCAAGAATTAACGATAAAAAAAAATTCTATAAAGGTATTGCTAATTTAGGTTATAGACCAACATTTAATCAAAAAAAAATACTTTTAGAGGTAAACATTTTTAATTTTTCTGGAAATCTCTATAATAAAAAATTATCTGTAGAATTTTTAAAATTTATAAGAGGTGAAAAAAAATTCAAAGGTATCAGCGAGTTAAAAAAACAAATTAATAAAGATATTTTAAAAGCCAAAAAAACTTAATGAGTAAGGAACATTTAAATTTACCTAAAACCGCTTTTTCTATGAAAGCAAATCTACCTAATAAAGAGCCAGAATATTTAAAATTTTGGGATAAAATTAATCTATATGAAAAACTAAGATCTCAAAGCAAAGGTAAAGAAAAGTTTGTTTTACATGATGGCCCGCCTTATGCAAATGGAAATATTCACATGGGTACTGCCTTAAATAAAATTCTAAAAGATATTATAATTAAATTTCATCAAATGGATGGTAAAGACTCAGTTTATGTACCCGGATGGGACTGTCATGGATTGCCAATTGAATGGAAAATTGAGGAACAATATAAAAAAAATAAAAAAAATAAAAATGATGTACCCATCATTGAGTTTCGAAAAGAATGTAGAGATTTTGCAAGTAAATGGATCAATGTTCATAAAGGTCAATTTAAAAGATTAGGAGTCATTGGGGATTGGGAAAACTATTATTCAACTATGAGTTTTGATGCTGAGGCTCAAATTGTAAGAGAACTTGGAAAATTTCTAAAAGAGGGAAGTTTGTACAAAGGATATAAACCTGTTTTGTGGTCTACAGTTGAAAAAACAGCTTTAGCAGATGCTGAAGTTGAATATCAAGACCATGTATCTGATACAATCTATGCAGCTTTTCCAGTTAAAAAATCTAATATCAACGAACTAGTTGGTTCTAATGTTGTTATTTGGACTACAACTCCATGGACAATACCAGCTAACAAAGCATTAGCCTATAATCAAAGTTTGGATTATGTCTTATGCGAGATCGATAATAAAGATATTTTAGAAAATAAAAAAATAATTATTGCAAAAGAACTTTTGACCTCTGTCACAAAAGATATAGAGTGTAAAATTAAGATATTAAAAGAATTTAAAGGAAAAGAATTTGATGGAACTATTTGTAGCCATCCATTTCATAAAATTGGATATGACTATGATGTTCCAATGCTTGAGGCGAGATTTGTAACAACCGAGCAGGGAACAGGAATTGTTCATTGTGCACCTAGTCATGGACCTGATGATTTTAATTTGTGCATCAATAATGGAATAAAAGCAATTGAAACAGTTGATGATGACGGAAGGTATACGAAACATATACCAATATTTGAAGGTACTCACATTTTTAAAGCAAATGACATTGTTATCGAAAAGCTTAAAGAGCTAAAAGGTCTTTTAAACAAAGGTAAACTAACACACTCTTATCCCCACTCTTGGAGATCTAAAGCTCCTTTGGTTCATAGAGCAACACCCCAATGGTTTATTTCAATGGAAAGCCACAAGTTAAGAGATAAAGCACTCAAAGCAATAAATGACACTACTTTTTATCCTAGTAAAGGAAAAGAAAGAATTAAAGCAATGATAGAGACGAGACCAGATTGGTGTGTCTCTAGACAAAGGGTGTGGGGAGTTCCACTTCCAATATTTATTTCCAAAAAAAATGGTGAAATTCTTGTTGATGAGGAAGTTTTTGAGAATATTGCTAAAATTTATGAAAAAGAAGGATCAGATTGTTGGTTTGAGGATAATTTCCAGAGACTTCTAGGAGATAAATACAAAGCGGATGATTTTGAAAAGACTACTGACATTGTAGAAGTATGGTTTGATAGTGGATCAACCCATTCTTTTGTTTTAGAAAAGAGAGAAGATCTAAAATGGCCTGCATCAATGTATCTGGAGGGTTCAGATCAGCATAGGGGATGGTTTCATTCTTCTTTACTCGAGTCTTGTGGAACAAGAGGGAGAGCGCCTTTTGAAAGTATCTTATCTCATGGCTTCGTTGTTGATGGAAAAGGACTAAAAATGTCTAAATCAACAGGAAATGTTATTGCACCAGAGGATATTTTAAAAAAATATGGTGCAGACATACTTAGAATTTGGGTTGCCTCATCAAATTATGCTGAGGATTTAAGAATTGATTATTCAATTTTGGATCAGCATTCTGAGTCTTATAGAAAAATAAGAAATACTTTCAGATATCTTTTAGGAAACATACAAGATGAATATTCAAAAGTAGATTTTGATAAAATTGATTTTAATAATATTCCCGAATTAGAAAAGTACATGCTGCATAGGTTATATGTGATCGATGAGAACTTTAATAAATATTTCAAGTCATATAATTTTCATAATTTATATAAAGAATTATTAAATTTTTGCACGGTAGAACTTTCAGCATTTTATTTTGATATCAGAAAAGATCTTCTTTACTGTGATCCAAAAGATTCAAAAAAGCGTTCTGACTGTATTTTAATTCTAAAAGTAATTTTAGAATGTTTATTGAAATGGTTTGCACCGATTTTATCATTTACTACTGAAGAAATTTATCATTTAATTTACAAAGAAGATGGTGAGGGAAGCATTCATTTACAAAAATTTGTTAAAATTCCTAATCAATGGAAAAATGAAGAATTAAGCAATAAATGGGATAAACTTAAACTGATCAGAGATGAAGCAAATATTAGTATTGAAAGCAAAAGGGCTGATAAAATTATTGGTTCAAGTTTAGAGGCGAATATTGAAATAAAAATCAAAGATAAAGATATTTATAGTTTAGCTCAGAAACATGACTTTTCAGAAATTTGTATTACATCCTCTGCTTCAATCTTAAGTGATAGCAGTTTAGAAAAAGAAATTGAGATAACTAGTTCAAAAGCTGTTGGAAATAAGTGTCCTGTTTGCTGGAAAATCAGCAAGGGAATATGTGAGAAACATGGACATCTCAGTGTTCAATGAAAAATGAAACTATAAAAAAAATAGTAATAAGCATTTTCATTATATTATTCATTTTCATATTAGACAGAATATCCAAAATACTTATCCTAAATATATTAGAAGAAACCGGACGAGTAGATATTTACATAAACTCATTCTTAAATTTTTATCTAGTTTGGAATAAAGGAATTGGTTTTGGTTTATTATCATCTGATCAGGATTTTTTTTATAATGTAGTCACTATTTTAATTGTCCTGATTAATTTTGTGATAATTTATCTATTATTTAAGGAAAAAGGAATAAAGTATTATTTTCTTCTAGTTATTTTAGGCGGCTCATTAGGCAATCTATTTGATAGGATATATTATAGAGCTGTCCCAGACTTTTTTGACTTAAATTATAATGGATATCATTGGTTTATTTTCAATGTGGCTGACATATTCATAACAATTGGGATTATTTTACTTATTCTGGCCGAATTAATAAGTTATAAAAAAGCAAATGAATAAACTCTTTAAAATTTCCAAGTTATTATTCTTCTTATTTTTTTTATATTCATGTGGGGTGGGAGAAGCTTTGCAGGGTAAAAAAAGATCAGATCAAGGTGATGAATTTTTAATTGATAAAAAAAATCCATTAGCTATGCCTCCTGATTTTGATAAATTACCAAAACCAGGTGAAGCAAGTGTGAAATCCACTAAAGATATCGAAAGTGATCAATCAAACATAGAAGATTTACTTAAGAATAGTGAAATTGAAGAAGATGCCTCATCTTCAGAACAATCAACATCTATTGAAAGTTCAATATTAAAAAAAATTAAGTAAATAAATGTTTTCAAAAAACATAATTTTTAAAAATTTCCAACAAAAAAAAAATATCAAAGCAAAAAAAAAAATAAATAATATTTTAAAAAAAGAATTAATTATAAGTGACTTGCTACTAAATTCATTTAATGAAAATTACAAATATAGTTATAAAAAAAAAATTTTGAATAAATACAAAAACTTTGACACTATTAATCTAATTGGTATGGGTGGTTCTATTCTAGGTACAGAGGCAATATATGACTTTTTAAAGTTAAAAATTAAAAAAAAAATAAATTTTTACAATAATCTGAATAGTAAAATTAATTTTAAGAATAAGAAAAAAACTTTAAATTTAATAGTATCAAAATCTGGCAATACACTTGAGACCATATCAAACTTCAACATAATTCTAAATGCTGGAAAAAAAAACAAAAATATAGTAATTACAGAAAAAAAATCTAGCTTTCTCACAAAACTTGGAAATAAATTAAAGGCAGACATAATTGAACATAAAAATTATATTGGAGGAAGATATTCTGTTTTATCTGAAGTTGGAATGTTGCCAGCAGAATTGTTAGGACTAAATGAGAGAAAATTTAAAAGGCTCAATTACTTAATAAAAAATAAATATTTTCTAAATCAATTGATTTACAACGTTAATTTCATATTTAACTGCGTTTCAAAAGGGAAAAAGAATTCAGTAATTTTAAACTATGACGAAAGTTCTAATAATTTATTCAAATGGTACCAACAACTTACGGCAGAAAGCTTAGGAAAAGACAATAAAGGTATTTTTCCTATTGTTTCATCTATGCCTAAGGATAATCACAGTTTGCTTCAACTTTATTTAGATGGACCAAAAAATAATTTTTTTACATTTTTTGGAATTTCAAATGAAAAAACAAATAAACTTTCAAATAAAAACTTATTTGATAAATTTTCAATTTTAAAAAATAAAAATTTAAGTCAAATTATCAAAGCACAAAGACATGCAACTCAAAAGGTTTTTAAAAGAAAAAAAATACCTTTTAGAAGTTTTGAAATCTTGGGTAAAAATGAGGAAACTGTAGGAGAATTATTTACTTTTTTTGTTCTAGAGACAATTTTGTTAGGAAGGCTAATGGAAGTGAATCCTTTTGATCAACCTTCAGTTGAGTTAATTAAAACTGAAACGTCAAAATTACTTATTTAAATTGATTTACAGAATAAAATTTTAGATAAGCCATATTTTTTTTCATCCAATACATTTAAAAACTTAGAAATATCATCCATCGATTTTTTGTTTCTGTGTATAATTATTAATGTATTGATATCAGTAATTTTTAATATTTTTATTTGGTCTATTAAAATATTTATTTCTTTGTCTTTAAAAGGTGGATCTAGAAAAATTACATCAAAAATTTCATTCTTTAAATTTGATTCTTTTAAATTGTATGCATTAGTCTCATATATTTTAGTTTTGCTTTCTAATTTTAAGTTAAATAAATTTTTTTTTAAAATTTTTAATGAATTTGAATAATTCTCAAAAAAAGTTACTTCTTGAGCTCCTCTTGATAAGCATTCAATTCCAAATGACCCAGTACCAGAAAATAAATCTAATACTTTAGAGTTATTTATATTTTTAGACACTTTACTTGAATGATCTAAAATATTGAAAATCGATTCTCTAACCATATCCTTCAATGGTCTGGTAGATTTATCCAGAGGAATTAATAATTTTTTTCCTTTAAGATTTCCTCCTATTATTCTCATTTGTCTATAATCTTATATCCAATATCTCTACGATAAAAACCGTCGTCCCAATTTAGATTTTCAATTTCTTTAATTACCTTTTCCCTTGAGGATTTTAAATTATCTGAGATGCTAACAAAATTAAGTACTCTTCCCCCATTAGCATATACTTGATTATCTTTTTTTTTTGTCCCAGCATGGTAAATAAAAAATGAGTCATTATTTTTTATTTTTTCAATATTTGGTATTTCTATATTTTTTTTAAAAATATCTGGATATCCATTGGAGCAAAGGACTACACACATACTTTTTTTTTCTTCCCAAAGAATATTTTGATTTTCTAGAGTTTCATCGCAACAAGATAAAATTAAATCTAACAAATCAGTGCCTAAAAGTGGTAAAATTGTTTGGCATTCTGGATCTCCCATTCTCACGTTATACTCAATAAGATAAGGATTATTATTTTTAATCATAAGACCAACATATAAAAATCCTTTGTAACTTTCTCCCATGTCTTTAATAGCTTCAAAAGTAGGATTAACAATTTCTGTCATTATTTTTTTGTCTAGTTCTGCGTTTATAAGTCCTGAAGGTGAATATGCTCCCATTCCTCCAGTATTTTTTCCTCTATCTCCCTCGCCAACTCTCTTATGGTCTTGGGCAGTATTAAACTTCTTAAATATTTTTCCATCCGACAGCACGAAATAACTCATTTCATCTCCCTGCAAAAATTCTTCAATAAGAACTTGATTGGCTAAACCAAATTTTCCATTAAATATTTCTTCCACCGCTTTATTTGAACTTTCTAGATCCTCACAAATATAAACACCTTTTCCGGAAGCCAACCCATCTGCTTTAACTACTATAGGCATATTTGCATTTTCCAAATATCTACTAGCTTCAGTATTAGTTTTAAATACTCCAAATTGTGCAGTAGGAATATTGTACTTTTCACATATTTTTTTTGTAAATATTTTTGATCCTTCTAATTGTGAAACTTTTTTATTCGGACCAAAAACTTTTACATTTTCTTTTGAAAGAAAATCAACAATACCGTCAACGAGAGGTTTTTCAGGTCCCACAATTACCAAATCAATTTTTTTTTCTTTAATAAATTGTAATAAACTTTCATAATTATGAAAATCCAGTTCGACATTCTCAGCAATTAAATCAGTACCAGCATTACCTGGTATACAGTATAATTTTTGAAGCTTAGGAGATTTTGAGATTTTAGATGCTATTGCATGTTCTCTGCCACCGTTTCCAAGAATTGCAATTTTCATATATTCAAATATATATCCTATAAATCATGAACAAGTTAGCAAAATTAAAATATCAACCAAATAATTTTGATATCATAGAAGAAGGAGATCATGTTATTTGTGCGGTTTCAGGAAAGAAAATTCCACTACAGAATTTAAATTATTGGAATGTTGATGAACAAGAGGCTTACTTTTCTTATGTTGAAGCTTCAATTAAAAAAGAAAAAAATACAAAATAATTATTATTTTTTCCATCTATTGTGCGTCCAAATCCATTGATCTGGATTTTTGAGTATCATTTTTTCTAAGATCTTATTTAAATGTTTAGAAATTTCTTCTTGTGAATTTTCTGAATTGATAACGATTGGCTGAGACACATACATTTTAAAATTATATTTCTCTAATCTTTCAATATAAATTGGAACCAAATCGCAATGATATTTTTTAATAATTTGAGCTGGTATTGTGGTAGTGGAAGCTAAGTTTCCAAAAAAATCTATCTTTATGCCTTCTGTAACTCTTTGATCAATCATCAATGCAATTGAGTTGCTTTTTTTTAAATTTTCTAAAATTTGTCTAGTACCGGATTTTCCTTTCCTAATTTGATTTCTGCAAATATATTTAGTTCGAATCCTTTCCATTGTTTTATTTAAAAAAACATTATTAAGTGGTCTGTATATTGCTGCTAAATTTATTCCATACTTCTCAATCTGCATGGCCATGAGTTCAAAATTATTAAAATGTCCTGAAATAAAGACAACAGGCTTTTTATTATTTTTAATTTGATCTAAATTTTCGATACCCTCTATTTTAATAAACTGCTCTAACTTGTTTTCTCTAAAATCTTTCAAAAAAGGGTATTCTGCTAAAATCCGCCCATAGTTTCCTAAAATATTATTAGCAAATTGATTATCAGAAATATTTATTGATATTTTAGACTTATGCAAATTTTCAATTATAGATTTTTTTTTTCTAAAAAAATTCCCAAAATTCTTTCCAATAAAAAAACCCAAATTAGATGCTGATTTATAACCTACGGCTTTACAGATAATAAATAAAAATTCCACCAATAGAAATTCAATAAAATATATTATTTTTTTCATATTGTTTTTTTTAAAAAATTATAAAACTTTTTTAAATTTTCTATTTTTAACTCTACTTTTAAGTATTTAACATTTTTTCTATTATTATTAGTTAGTCTTTTATAGTCTTTTTCTGTTGTAATGATTTCTAATTTATTTTTTAAAGCAATTTTTTTTATTTTTTCCAAATCTTCATTGGTATAATTATAATGATCAGGAAATATAAACTTTTTTGATACTTTAAATTTATACTTATTAAGTGTATTTTCAAATTCCTCTGGATTTCCTATTCCACAAAAATATAAGTAACTTTTTTTTCTATTGAAATTCTTAAGATTAACTGGAAAATAATTTGAGTAAAATATATTATCGTTTAATTTTCTCAATATAGAGGTCAATTTTTTATTTTTTTTTTCACCAATTAAAAAAATTGCACTGTATTTTTTTAGTATTTCTAATCTTTCTCTTAAAGGCCCTGCAGGGAGTAAATATCCATTTCCAATACCATAAGTAGAGTTAAAGCAAGCAATTGATATATCATAATCAATTTTTTTGTCTTGCAATCCATCATCTAAAATAGCTAAATTGAATTTTTTTGCTTCTGCTTTATCTAAGCTTATACCTCTATTTTCCTCGCTCACTAGTTTACCATGAGTTTGTAGTATTTTTCTTTCATCTAATTGGTCTAAATATCTTTTTTTAATGAATACTGTTCTAAACTTATTTTTTAAAATTTTATTTATTTGTATGCATAGAGAAGTTTTTCCTGTTCCACCAATATAAATATTCCCCACACATATAGTTTTAATTTTATATTTTTTTTTAATTAAAAAATTTTTACTTAAATTTAATAAAATAGTAAAAATTGTAAAAGGACTTAATAAATAAGAAATTAAATTTTTATCATTAAAATATAATGGTTTTATAACTTTCATTTAGATAAATTTTTTAATCTCATATAAATTTTTATTTAGTATTTTATCCCCTAAGTATTTTAGCTTTTTATTCACTGTATTTCTTTGTAAAAAATTAATTTTTTGACGAACAACAGATTTCATATTTTTTATCGAGTTTACTCTTGTTGTAATTTTCAATTTCTCTAACATTTCATAAACTTCTTTAAAGTTCTCTATATGTGGACCGTATAAGATGTAATTACCTTCTCTCGCTGATTCTAGAGGGTTCTGTCCTCCATGTGGTATAAGTGATCCACCTAAAAATGTTAATTTAGATAGCGAATAGAATTTTGCAGTTTCTCCATATGTATCCACTATGTATATATCTGTATCTTTGCTTAATTTTTTCGGTGAGGTATGTAATTGAGAATTTAGACCAATATTTTTCAATTCATCTAGTATTTCTTTTTTCCTGTTTATATGCCTTGGGATTATTATAGTTATCAAGTTTTTAATTTCTGACCTTAGTTCTTTATGCACTCTTCCAACGAATAGTTCTTCTGTTCGATGAGTGCTTGCAGCACAAAAAATAATTCTTTTTGAAAATTTTTTTTTAAGAATTGAATTTTTTACATTGTCTTTTTGTGTTCCTCCAAAAAACTTTAGATTACCTACAAGTTTTATATTTTTTGTTCCTAATAATTTTAAATATTTTTTTGACTCCATGTTTTGAGGCAAAGCAAGAGTTATTTTCTCAAAAATTTTTTTTGAAAAATTAGGGAAAAATTTCCATCTGTTAAAAGATTTTTTTGTAATCCTTGCATTAAGAAGGATAAGTGGAATATTTTTCTTGTGTAAATTATTAAACATATTTGGCCAAATTTCAGAGTCTACAAATACTGCTAATTTTGGTTTCCAATGATTAATGAAATGTTTAGTTAAAAAACTTAAATCAAAAGGATAAAACTGATGAATAACTTTTTTAAACTTAAATTTAGATAAAATATGAGAGGAACTAGTCGTTGATGAAGTAATTAAAATTCTTTTAATTTTTTTATCCTCTTCAAATCTCCTAATAATTGGTATTATGCTTAATATTTCACCTACACTTGCACCATGTATCCAAATTGTTTCAGTGGGTTTATTATTGTTTTTTGCAAGAAATCCATACTTCTCTCTAAACCTATTTTGATCCTCTTTTCCAAGAAATATTCTAATTAATATAATTAGTGGTGAAATTAATATTAATAGAAATAAAAAAAAATTATAAATAACAAACATCAACTTTTGTTTATTTGTTTATTATAATAGTTTTTATAAGTATCAGATTTTGTTAAGAGCTCTTCATGATTGCCTGAATCCACCACCATACCCTTTTCCATAACGTAAATATTATCAGAATTTAAAATAGTTGAAAGTCTGTGTGCAATTACTACTGTTGTCTTATTTAAAGTCAATTTATCTAATGCCTTTTGTATTTTTTCCTCTGTTTCAGAGTCTAAAGATGAAGTAGCCTCATCTAAAAGAATAATCTTACTATTTTTTAAGAATGCTCTTGCTATTGAAAGTCTTTGTTTTTCCCCACCTGATAATCGGACACCATTTTCTCCAATTAAGGTTTGATATTTATTTTCAAGTTTATCTATAAACTCAGAACACATTGAAAGTTTTGCAGCTTCATATATCTCATCGTCGTTTGCGTCTGGTTTTGCATATTTTATGTTATTAAAAATCGTATCATCGAATAAAGTTACATTTTGATCGACAATTGATATTTCTTTTCTTAAAGAAAATAAATTGACCTCTTTTATATTTTGTCCATCTATTTCTAATATTCCAGTTTTTGGATCATAAATTCTTGGAATTAAACTTAGCAATGTTGACTTACCAGAACCGCTTTGTCCAACTAGAGCAGTCATTTTACCACCATTTATTTTAATATTTATATTTTTTAAAACTTTATTCTCTAAATTTGTGGAATAATTAAAATTTATATTTTTGCAGTCAATTGATCCATTTTCTAGATTTAAATTTATTTTATCTTCGTTAATTCCAATTAAATTTACCGTATCAATTATTGGAAGGATTCTTTTACTGGCAGACAATCCCTGATTAACTCCAACATTTATAGTGGCTAAGGATTTTACGGGTTGATAAGCTAACATCATTGCAGCTAAAAATGAAAAAAAAATTATTCAAACTCAATTGGTCATTCATTATTAATTTACCAGAGTAAAAAATTAGTATTGCGATCATAATTCCTGTTAAAATTTCCATAACTGGTGTGGCTCTAATAAAGACAGATGATATTTTTATTGATTTCTCTTTTAAATCATCAACAAATTTTTCTGATCTTTCGTTTTCATACTTTTCTCTTTGAAAAATTTTGATAATTTTGTGATTTTTAAAAATATCTATTAAATATTTATTTAAGTCCCCAGATTTTACCTGAGCCTCTGTCACTACTTTACCCATTCTTTTACCTAATTTTTTTGCTGTAAAAGATGCAAATGGAATCATAATGATTGCAATTAAGGATAATCTCCAATTTTGCATAAACATTACTGAAAGAAGTCCAATTAAAGTTAACCCATCTTTAAATAAAGTTAAAAAAGATGTGCTGAGCATCCCTGTAATTTGATTAACATCAAAATTAAGATTTGAAATATATTTTCCAGTATGTTTATTTTCTATATTTTCTGTGTCAGCTTTTATAAATGACGTTAGCATGTTCACCTGTATTTCTTTTTTTACTTCTTCTGCAACTTTAATCATCGTGACCTTTGCCAAATAGAGAGAAATTCCTTTGGTTGCAAAGGCAAGAATTATTAATAAAGGGATTATCAAAAGTAGACTCTGATCTTTATTAATAAAAATTTTATCAATTGCTGGATCTAATAACCATGCAGTTGCAGATGTGCTGCAAGCAACTAATATAGAAAAAAAGACTGCCAGAAAAATTTTGTTTAAATATTTTTTTGTATAGTCTTTGTAAAGTCTTTTTAATATTTCAAAGTTTGACATTTAAATTATTTTTCCAATTAAAATATTAATAAATACAATAAGACCTAATAAATTATTACTTTTAAATTTTACCAGACACACATTAGGGTTTGACACTTCAAGATTTTTTATTTGATATAAGACCAAATGAAAAAAAGTAATTACAAGGGATATAAAATATGAAACCTTAAAGTTCATTAAAAAACCAACTAAAATTAATGAAAGAAAAAAAAGTATGTAACATAAAGAAATAAATTTTTTTGGGTTATTTTTAAATTTTATCGAGGTAGACTTAACTCCTATAATCTCATCATCTTTAATATCTTGATATCCATAAATAGTGTCGTAACCCAGTGTCCAAAATATGGCTCCAAAATAAAAAATAATTGGTACTAAATTTATGCTGTTATTTATTGATATCCACGCAAGAACAAGACCATAGTTAAATGTAATTCCTAAAAATAGCTGTGGCCAATATGTAAATCTCTTCATTAAAGGATAAGTAAATGCTAATGGCATCGATAATAGTGCCATCAAAATTGTGAATTTATTAAAATTAATCAATACTAAAAATGCTAATCCACATAAAATAAAAGAGTAAATTATAGCAAGCTTTATAGAAACTTTTCCTGATGCAATTGGTCTATTTTTTGTTCTCTCTACTTTTTTATCGAAATTTTTGTCTACTATGTCATTTACAATACACCCAGCAGATCTCATTAGCATTGACCCAAGTAAAAATAGCAAAGAATAAAAATAAAATTTTTCCAATTCAGAATTGAAATTATATGCAATAGTAAGACCCCATAGACATGGCCAAAATAAAAGCATGTAGCCAATAGGTCTACTTAATCTTGTAAGTTCAATAAACAATTTGATGTTTTGCATAACAATTTCCTTGTAAATAGCAAAGCAGAGTCTCATAATCAAATTGATTCGAATGAATATAGATTACACTGTTACTGCATTAATGTTCCCAGCAATACCACTTATAATGAGTGTATATAGCAATCGATTTCACACTCTTAGTGGATTAATTAGAAAAATTCATGATGAGTATGTCTTTGAAAAACATACTCCCCCAGAATGGAAAGACCAACTTATAAACTTAAACAGCCGAATTGGAGTATTAAAGTTTGCAATCATGTCAGCAGCGTTTGGCTTTCTATTTAATATGCTTACTGTATTTGCTCTTTATATAGAAAGTTTAATTGTAGCTAGAGTAATTTTTGGAACGTGCTGTTTATCTATGATGGTTTCAATTATATTTTTTATTAGAGAAATACAAATTTCTACCAAGGCTTTAAAACTACATCTTTCTGATATGGATGTTCAGTTTAAGGAATAATTACTGCAGGACCTGTAATTTTTCTACCTTCTAAATCTTTATGTGCTTGAACAGCTTCCTCTAATTTATATTTTTTATAAATTTCTATTTTTACATTTCCGGATGAAATTTGTTTAAACAACATGTTGGCTGCTTCTTGGATTTCTTCGCTATTTGTAAAGTATTGATTCATTGCAGGTCTAACAAAATAAATACCTTTTGGTTGCAAAGATTTT
Source organism: uncultured Pelagibacteraceae bacterium (assembly GCA_902516395.1). GTDB lineage: Bacteria > Pseudomonadota > Alphaproteobacteria > Pelagibacterales > Pelagibacteraceae > Pelagibacter. Next base: position 25,253 of record CABXYN010000006.1, read on the forward strand.
GAAACAATAATTGGGTCTAGGGGACCCGAAGCATTTCCAAATGAAACCATTGTTCCTCTTAATTTTAAACATTCAATAGATTTATCATATGTTGTTTTACCTACGCCATCATAAACAACTGAAACACCTTTACCATTTGTGATTTCCAACACTTTTTTTGCAAAGTCTTCCTTAGAATAGTTTATAACCTCATCACAACCATACTTCTTTGCTATCTCAACTTTTTCATCACTGCCAACTGTTCCAATAACCTTCAGTCCTAGACTTTTTGCCCACTGACAAAAGAATTGTCCTACGCCACCAGCTGCAGCGTGAAATAACACACTTTCATTCTCTTTTGGAACATATGTTTTGTGTAATAAATAAAAAGTTGTCATTCCTTTTGTCATGGCACTCGAAATTTGCTCCAAATCAATATCATCAGGAACTTTTACAATATTTTTTGATATGTAATTTCTGTGAGTTGAGTAAGCACCTAAAGGAGCTGCAGCATATGCAATTTTATCTCCAACTGAAAAATTAGAAACATTTGAACCAACTTCTTTAATTATACCTGCTGCTTCCATTCCAATCCCAGTTGGTAATTGAAGAGGGTATAAACCTGACCTATGGTATGTATCTATATAATTTAAACCAATTGAAACATGTTCGATTTGAACTTCGTCTGCTCCAGGTTTTTCTAAAGTTATATCTTCTAGATTAAGAACTTCTGGACCACCTGTATTTGTTACTTTAATAGATTTCATTTTACAAATGTACCTTTATGATAATCCTCGACTGCTTGCAAGATTTCTTGTTTAGTATTCATAACAAACGGACCACCTCTAGCAATTTGTTCACCTATTGGCTTTCCAGCAATGAGAAGAAACTTAGCTTCAGTTAAGCCATAAACCTTAAGTTTGTCTCCCTTTTCTAAAAGAATTAGTTTTGAATTTTCAACCTTTTGATGTTGCTGGTTTCCAATTTTTATCTCTCCTTCAATTAAGTAAATAAATGAATTGTGAGTTAATGGTAAATCAAAATTGAAATCTTTATCTTTCTTTAATTCAACATCAAAATAAATAGGCTCAACATTATGTTTTTTTACAGGTCCCTCAGCTTGTTCAAATTTACCAGCTATGACTTTTACAATTTTATCCTCATCTTTATATGATTGCATCTGCTCCGCATCTATGTAGATGTAATTAGGTTTGCTCATTTTAAGTTTAGCTGGCATATTGATCCATAATTGAAATCCATGTAGCTTACCTTCTTTCATTGCCGGCATTTCAGAGTGAATTATTCCACTTCCTGTTTTCATCCACTGGACATCTCCTGCGGTCATTCTTCCTTCCCCACCTGTACTATCTTTGTGCTCAAAATCCCCAGCCAACATATAAGTCACTGTTTCAATTCCTCGATGAGGATGAGGAGGAAAACCTGCTATATAATCTTCACTATTCTCTGATCCAAATTCATCTAACATTAAAAACGGATCAAAATAATTTGGCTCTACACCAATGCTTCTTTTTAATTTAACTCCAGCTCCATCAGATGCTGGTATAGGTTCAATAATTTTTTTTATCTCTATATCTGACATATTATTTAAAATTTCTTATCTAAACTAAAATCTTTAGTTCCATTTATAAATATAAATATAAACCCACCTGCTAATGCTATATTTTTCAAAAAAGATCCTAATTGCATCTGGTCCGAGAAATCGTTGTGAAAAATTACTGCTGTAGCAATACAAAATAGGCTTAAAAAACCAGCTGCAATTTTTGCCTTATAGCCTAAAATAATTAAGATAGGTCCAACTATCTCCAAAATTATTGCTGGTATAAGTAAAATTCCTGGTATTCCAAAACCTTCCATCCATCCAACAGTTCCATCATAATTACTAATTTTAAAAATACCATTAAGAAGAAATAAAGCTGAAATTAAAATTCTTGCAACAAGATCTAAAATGTTTGTCATAATTTCAAAATAATGACTTGTTAAATAATATCAAGCAAGTCTTTAAGATTATTTATCTGATTTTCCGGAAAGTAATCTAGATTATCAAAAATAATATTATTTCTATTCAACCAAATAGCTTTATAACCATAATTGCCACCCCCAGAAACATCCCATGTATTTGCGCTTAAAAAAGCGACTTCATGTTTTTCAATCTTATATTTTTTAATTGGAATATCGTATACCATTGAGTCTGGCTTAAAAATACCCACTTCTTCTACTGAAAAAATATCATCAAAAACTTTAAGATTGTTACTAGAGACCAATTCTTTGAGAAGGGAAGGAGTTCCATTTGATAGTATTGATAGTTTATAATTTTTTTCTTTTAATAATTGTAGAGTTTCATTTACCTCTGGATAGGGGGAAAGAACTTTATAAAGATCAAGTAATTGACTTTTCATATTAGGATTAATATTAAATACTTTCATTGATTTATCCAAACTATCCTCAGTAACTTTCCAAAAATCTTTATGTCTTTTCATTAGACTTCTAAGCCAAGTATATTCTAGCTGAGTTGTTCGCCAATAATTTGAAAAACTTTCCCATTTATTACCAATTTTATCTTTACATTTTTCTGCTGCAGAATTGACATCAAATAAAGTTCCGTAAGCATCGAAAATTATTGCTTTAATATTTTTCATAAATTACTTTCTAAATATGAATAATATTAGAATATTTTTTCCTGAAAGTTTATCTCTTAATTTTAATTCTCGACTTGAAAAACCACAATCTCATTATTTAACAAAAGTAATGAGAGTTAAAATTGGTGAAAATTTTTCAGTATTTAATAAAAATGGAGAGTGGTTAGCTAAAATTAATAAGATTGATAGTGGAATGGTTGGATTTAGTATTCAAGAAAAATTAAGAAATAAAGAAAATTCAGCTAATATTTGGTTGGCATTTTCTCCAATTAAATCAAATTATTCAAATTTTATGATACAAAAAGCTACTGAATTGGGAATAACTAAATTTATTCCAATTATTTTTGATCGTACTATTGTTAGAAAAATTAATTCTGAAAGATTAGAAAAAATAATAATCGAGGCAACTGAGCAATCAAATAGGATCAATCCCCCTTCTTTGGAAAAAACTCAAAACTTGAAAAGCTTCCTAAAAAAAAATGAAGATAAAATAGATTTAATTTTTACTGATCTAAATACTAAAAATAAAAAAATTGAATTAAATAAAAATATAACTAAACCTTTATGCGTTATTATTGGACCTGAGGGAGACTTTTCAGAACAGGAGAGGGATAACATATTAAATTTTAAAGGTGTCAAATCATTAAAGATCAATGAAAATATTCTAAGATCAGAAACAGCAGTGATATCAGCAATATCAATACTTAGTTATATTTTGAATTTATAAATATTTATTAATTAATTTAATTGATTGTTTAATATCATCTCTATGAGAAATTTTAGCGATATATTTTCCATCCTTAAGAAGTATTACAGGTGAGCTGTGATCAACATTATAATCACCATTTTCAAAAAAAATCTTTTGACTGATTATTCCCCAGGATTGTGACAATAAAAAAATTTCCCCGGGGTCCCCTGTAATTCCAACAAACTCATTGTCAAAATTTCTCAAATAGTCTTTTATTACTTCTGGAGTATCTCTTTTAGGATCAACACTAATAAAAAAAACCTTAAAATCTTTTTTTTTATTTTTTTTAATCCTGTTTAACGCAATATCCATTTTGTTTAAAGTCATGGGACAAATGTCAGGGCAATTTGTAAAACCAAAAAAAATTGCAGTTAAGGGTCCGTTAAAAGATTCTTGGGTTATTGAATTATTATTCATATCCTTAAGATCAAAATCTGATCCCTTGAAAGCTGCGACTGATTGGTCTTTTTGTTCTTTCATAGAAAGAAATACTGGAAGCATTAAAAAAAAGAATATTGTTAAACATCCAGTTAATACTGCAATTGAGGTTTTTATTTTCATTATTGTAAAATTATATATAGGAACTATATAAACATTATGTCTCTGTTAAAGAAAATATTTGGCACATTAACCGAAAAGCCCTGGGAAGCTAGTCAAGCAGCAATAGATAGTACACATGCGGGAAAGACGTTTGAAATTTCAAATCAAATGTCAGCTGTAATAATAATTTTTGGAGTAAGTACAACTTTATTTAGTCTAATTTTCACTGGTTATCTTTATTCACTCCCACCAGAACAAGATACAACATTTATACTTAAGACAAATTTACTTTGGATAAATACATTAGTCTTAATACTAGTAACAATATTTTTTAATAGAATAAGTAAAGATTTAAAAAATGAAGTTACAAATAAAATAAAAAGAAACTTAATTTTTGTTGGTGGTTTAAGTTATATATTTTTATTTCTTCAACTAGGTTTGTGGTACCAACTTATGAAAAGTGGAAATTTTGTTTCTACTAATACTTATTTCTCATCTTATTATTTTTTTACAGCATTACACGGTATTCATCTTTTAGGAGGGCTTTATTTTTGGGGCAAGGTCAGTTCTAAAATTTTTAAATTAGATGAAAAGGATTATAACAAAGAGGAAAAAAGTATTAATGCTCTTTCTTTGTATTGGTTCTTTTTATTTATAGTTTGGCTGGTCTTCTTTACTATAATGTTTGCTTACAATGATACTGTTATAGAGTTTTGTAAATCTTTGATTGCTTAGGTTACATAAACAAAACTAGCACAGACCCAAACACTGCAATTATTATTAAAAGTATGTTGACTGATCTAAGATATCTTTTGGTTTCAGGTTTTGTCTCTCCTTTTGAAAATCTTCCTGCTCCTAAAGAGATTACAAAATAGAAGGCTAATACTAAAGCAAGAATTGTGATTAAAATACCTAATTTACCAAGCATAAAGATATTGATTATATTAGTATAATTAATATGTTTTATGACATTTTGTCATAGGTAATTACAGGATTATTCTTCTATATAAGCATTATGCATGCAGGAATAATATTTTTATTAGTAATTGTCGGATCTATCTTATTTCACATTTTCACACCTTGGTACTGGACTGACATAGCATCAAATTGGGGTGGAATGGATAGCACAATTACTCTTACATTCTGGGTAGGAGGAGGCGTATTTGTAGCTGTATGTTTGTTCATGGTTTATTGTCTTTTTAGATACTCACATAAAGAGGATAGAAGAGCAGAATATAAACCTGAAGATAAAAAATTAGAAAAAATTTTAACATGGGCAACAACCCTTGGAGTGTGTGCTTTACTCGCTCCTGGCCTTATAATTTGGAATCAATATGTGAATGTGCCAAAGAATGCGCTTGAAGTGGATGTAATGGCTTGGCAGTGGGGGTGGCAATATAGACTACCCGGAGCAGATGGAAAATTAGGCACTACACAAGTTAGGAACATTGCTGATAACAATCCTTTTGGTATTAATCCAGATGATCCTTTTGGAAAAGATGATGTGATGATTGAGAGTGATGTAATAAATTTAGAGAACAATAGACCTGTAAAAATTTTGTTAAGATCAGTCGACGTTCTTCATAATTGGTATGTACCTCAATTTAGATCAAAAATGGATGCAGTTCCCGGAACAGTTACTTTCTATTGGTTTGAACCAAATAAAGTTGGAGAATATGAGGTTTTATGTGCTGAATATTGTGGAGTTGGACATTATGCGATGAGAGGTGGTGTTGAGGTTCAGGATAAAGCTGACTATGAAGTGTGGTTAAGTGAGCAAGAAACCTTTGAGCAACTATCAGCTAGATATGAAAAATTAAACGTAGTAGATGGGAACAAATTAGCTAAAAAATAACAATTTATTAATTTAAAAAAAAATATATATAAAGGATAAAAATATGTCAGACGAACACGATAATAATAAATCATACCAGGCCCAATCATCAGAGGTTTTAGATGGTTCAGCTGGATCAATTAATCCCGACATGGATTATGTAAGACCAGCCGAAATACCTGAACAAGATTTATACCATGCACATAGTTTTATTGAAAAATGGATTTTCTGTCAGGATGCAAAAGTTATTGGTGTTCAATATTTTTTAACAGCAGTATTTACTGGAATAGTAGGATTAATTTTATCATGGTTAATGAGACTTCAGCTTGGTTTTCCTGAGTTAGCAGGTTTTATGACAGCTGAACATTATTATCAATTTGTAACTATGCATGGAATGATAATGGTAGTGTACTTTTTAACTGCTCTATTTCTCGGAGGCTTTGGAAATTATTTAATTCCACTCATGGTGGGAGCAAGAGATATGGTTTTCCCATATGTAAATATGCTTAGCTTCTGGATGTTTTTTGTGGCCGTAATGGTTCTGATGGCAAGTTTCTTTGTTCCAGGTGGACCAACAGGAGCGGGATGGACATTATACCCTCCTCAAACAATTCTAGAGGGAACTCCAGGATCTGGTACGGGAATACTTCTAATGCTAATATCTTTATCTTTATTTGTAATTGGTTTCACGATGGGTGGACTGAACTATATGATTACTATTCTTCAAGCTAGAACTAGAGGAATGACTTTAATGAGAATGCCATTAACAGTTTGGGGTATTTTTACAGCAACAGTACTCGCGATGTTAGCATTTCCAGCACTACTAGTTAGTGCAATAATGATGACATTAGATAAGGTTCTACAAACAAGTTTCTTTATGCCAACAATTTTAAAAGCAGGAGAGGTTCTTGAATACGGTGGTGGAAGCCCAATTCTTTTCCAACACTTATTTTGGTTCTTCGGACACCCTGAGGTTTATATTGTTGCATTGCCTGCATTTGGAATAGTTTCTGACTTAATATCTGTTCATGCTAGAAAAAATATATTTGGCTACAGAATGATGGTTTGGGCAATAGTAGGTATTGGAGGATTAAGTTTCTTCGTTTGGGCTCACCACATGTATGTTAGTGGAATGAACCCTTGGTTTGGATTTTTCTTTGCAACAACAACTTTAATTATTGCAGTTCCAACCGCCATGAAAGTTTATAACTGGATACTAACTTTGTGGAGAGGAAATATTAGAATTAATACAGTTATGTTATGGTGCTTAGGATTTATAGTAACATTTGTAAATGGAGGAATTACTGGAATATTTTTAGGAAATGTTTCAGTTGATGTCCCATTATCTGATACATATTTTGTTGTAGCACACTTCCATATGGTCATGGGTATTGCACCACTAATGGTTATTATGGGAGCAGTTTATCATTGGTTCCCATTAGTAGCTGGAAAAATGTTAAGTGAAACATTGGGTAAATGGCACTTCTGGATCACTTTCTTAGGAGCTTACTCAATATACTTCCCGATGCATTACTTAGGTTTTATTGGAGTTCCAAGAAGATATTTTGAAATGTATGATAGTCCGTATATGACATCTACAGTAGGAATGAATGAATTTATAAGTGTTGCAGCATTTATAGTAGGTGCAGCACAATTTATTTTAGTTTTCAATATTATTAAAACATTAAAAACAGGAAAAAAAGCTGAACAGAACCCTTGGAAAGCTAATTCGCTTGAATGGTATACTTCTACTGTTCCACCAGAACACGGTAACTTTGGTGAAAGACTTCCAGTTGTTCACAGATGGCCTTACGATTTTAGTGTTCCAGGAGCGAAAGATGATTTTATTCCACAAACAACTGCTCCAAGTGAAGTAGCAAATACTGAAGTAGAGAAAACTTAAGAGAAAAATAATGTCTGAACAAAAAATAGACGGCTTTGAACTTAAACCAGGGTTTAAGGGCATGGCATCTGATACTGGTTCAGACCAAACGATGTTTAAAGGTGTGCATTGGGGTAAGGCCATGATGTGGATCTTTTTATTGAGTGATACTTTTGTATTCAGCTGCTTTTTAATTTCATACATGAAGGGTAGAGGATCAACTATAGTTGATTGGCCTAACACTAGTGAAGTTTTTTCTTTACATGTAGGAGGTGTACCTGTCCCACTTTTATTAATTGCGATAATGACTTTTGTATTGATTACGAGTAGTGGAACAATGGCTTTAGCGGTTAAATATGGTTACGAAAAAAATCGTAAAATGTGTGGTTGGTTAATTCTAGCAACTGCTGTAGGTGGGCTTACTTTTGTAGGAATGCAAGTATTTGAGTGGTCTAAACTAATTCATGAAGGTGTGAGACCTTGGGGAAATCCTTTTGGAGCAGCTCAGTTTGGTTCCTTCTTTTTTATGATAACAGGTTTCCATGGTTTTCATGTCTCAATAGGTGTGATTTTCTTATTCATTTATACGTATAAAGTTTTTGCAGGCCATTATGAGACCAAAAAAAGAGGCTGGTTTACTAAGATGAAAGGGGATTATGTTGAAATTGAAATATTAGGTCTTTATTGGCACTTCGTGGATCTAGTTTGGGTTTTTATTTTTGCATTTTTCTACTTGTGGTAAAATAATTTATGGAAGAGACTAACAAAATGGAAGAACCTAATAAACAAGAGGAGCAAACAAGTACTCAAAAGATTGGTATCTATCTTTGGATTTGGGGCCTGTTATTTGTTTTAAGTTTCTTTTCATACATGGTTGACTGGTACCAATTTCAAGGAATGCTAAGATGGTCTCTAATATTATTCTTTATGTTTCTAAAAGCAGGACTTATCATGGCTTTCTTCATGCACTTGTTTTGGGAAAGATACGCTTTAGTTAATGTATTGTTATGGCCAATGACGGCTATTGCCTGCTTTATATTTTTAATGAATGCAGAATTTCAATACACACTCTTTTCAAGATTCTTTTATTTTGTAGTAGGAGGAGCTTAATATGGACGCTTATGGATATTTAGCTTTTTTCTTAATCTTATTTGTATTTTTTATCTATATCGTCTGGTTTGGTTATTCAGTAAAAGTTGAAAACCAAAAAGAACAAGGTGATAAAGTCACAATAAATCCTTATGATCAAATACCTTTGCGAAGAAGATTAATTGATAAGAAAAACAGCAAGGTAGGTATATTTGATCTTGGAAATCATATTTTAATAGCAGGCGTTATATTACTTGTAATATTTGTTTCACTGAATGTTGAGTAATAGTGACTACAAATACAATTAAAAAAAAATCAGTTTATATTAGCCCTATTTCTTATTCAAAATATTTATTATTATTGATGAAACCAAGAGTAATGTCTTTGGTCATCTTTACTTGTGCAGTTGGATTACTTACAGCTCCAGCATCGGTTTCTTTTCTAAATTCAATAATTGCAATCTTCTTTGTAACTATGGGTGCAGGTGCTGCAGGTGCATTAAATATGTGGTACGAGGCTGATCTTGATAAATTAATGACAAGAACCTGTCTTAGACCTATCCCTACTGGAAAGGTTAACAGGGAGCATGCTTTATTATTTGGAACAGTATTATCGATAGTATCTGTAGTTGGTCTTTATTATTTCTCAAATTTAATATCAGCAATATTATTATCTATAACGATCGCGTTTTATGTTTTTGTTTATACGATATGGTTAAAGAGAAAGACTCCTCAAAATATTGTTATAGGAGGCGCATCAGGCGCACTACCTCCAGTTATAGGTTGGACTATTGCGACTAACTCATTGACATTAGAGCCAATAACATTTTTCTTAATTATTTTTTTTTGGACTCCATCTCATTTTTGGGCACTTAGCCTTTATAAAGCAGATGATTACCAGAAAGCTAAAATTCCAATGTTACCTATTACAAATGGTATTGAGGAAACGAAGAAAAATATATTTGTTTATTCTTTAATAATGTTACCAGTAGTTATTTTGCCTTATTATATTGGTTTTGCAGGCGAAACATTTTTAATAGTTTCATTATTACTTACCTTTTATTACAACTATGTTTGTTATGATCTTCTTAAGTTCAAAAAAAACAAATTTGAAATAAAGAAGGCTAAAAAGGTATTTTCTTACTCAATTTTTTACTTATTTTTGCTTTTTGTCTTATTTTTGGTAGACCAGATCATAAAATAAATAATCCTACTTATTTTACAGGAAAATGGTAAAAAAAATTCATGAGATACGTAAGCACAAGAGATAACTCAAAAGAATACAGTTTTGAAGATGTTTTCATCAAAGGTTTAGCTGATGATGGTGGACTTTATGTACCTAAATCTTTAAAAAAATTCAGCTCAGATGAATTATCAGAGCTTAAAAATCTTAATTATAATGATTTATCTGCTGAAATAATAAATCAATTTTCATCAGACTTTATTTCAAAAGATGATCTTTCATCATTAATTAAAAAATCTTATTCAACTTTTAGAGAAAAAGAAGTTGTTAAAATATCAAACATTGGAGATCTCAAATTATTAGAGTTATTTCATGGTCCTACATTGGCTTTTAAAGATGTGGCAATGCAGTTTATTGGTAACTTGTATGAATATTATCTAGGTAAAAATGATAAAAAAATTAATATTGTTGTGGCTACATCAGGTGATACAGGTGCTGCCGCTATCGATGCAATTAAAGGCAAATCAAACTTAAATATTTTTGTCTTACATCCTAATAATAGAATTTCACCAGTACAAAGAAAGTTAATGACAACAGTTGAGGATGAAAATGTTTTCAATATTGCAATTGACGGAAATTTTGATGATTGTCAAAATATTGTTAAGCAAATGTTTTCGGATTTAGATTTTTCTAAATCAATAAATATGTCAGGGGTTAATTCTATTAATTGGGCGAGAATAATTGCCCAAGCTGTTTATTATTTTTATACATATTTCAAACTTGATAGTGATAAACCTATATCTTATTCAGTACCCACAGGAAACTTTGGAGATGTATTTGCAGGATATCTTGCAAAACAAATGGGATTACCAATAGATAAACTTATTGTTGCGACTAATGAAAATGATATTTTGCATAGAGCAATCTCAAATGGTGATTATGTTTCAAAAAAAGTAAAAGAAACACTTTCTCCAAGTATGGATATCCAATTGGCAAGTAACTTTGAAAGACTAATTTATTACGTAAATAACTCTAATTCTGAAATTACATCAGATATTATGAAAAAAATTAAACAAAATGAATACAAAATTGATAAATCAAACTTAGGTATTATACAAAAAGATTTTGTTTCAGAAAGTTGTAATGAAAATGAAACTTTAGAAATTATAAAGAAAAATTTTGAGAAAAATAATGTCATATTAGATCCCCACACTGCAGTTGGAGTAGGTGCTGCAAATAAACTTAATTTAAATGATTGTGTAGTTTTGTCTACTGCTCATCCTTGTAAATTTCCAGCTGCAACAGATAATGCTATAAATAAACATGAAGAACTACCTAAAGAGCTTCAATATGTTCATGGTAAAGAGGAAAATTTTCAACTATTAAAAAATGATAAGGAAGCAGTAAAAAATTTCGTTAAAAGTAAATTATGAAGCTAAAAGTTAATGATCAAATCCCAGATACAAAAATCTTTCATTTAGTTGATGGTGAACCCAAGGAACAAAATATTTCTGAGGTATTTGGATCAAAAAAAATAATATTATTCGGATTGCCTGGCGCATTCACAGCTACATGCTCTAAGTTTCACTTACCGGGTTATGTTAAAAATGCTCAACAAATCTTAGATAAAGGTATTGATAAAATATTTTGCTTAGCTGTAAATGATCCATATGTGATGAATGCTTGGGGAGAAGCGAACAAAATTGCAGAAAATATAACTATGTTAGCTGATCCTTATTTATCATTTACAAAGCTAATTGGTGCTGAAGTTGACAGAAACTCAAAAGGAATGGGTATAAGATCTAGTCGTTATGCGATGATTATTAACAACTTGGAAGTGCAAAATATTCAAGAAGAAGAAGAAACTAAAAATTGTGGAATATCCTCTGCAGAAGGAATTTTAGATATTATTTAGAATTTGCAGCTTCTCTTGCGATTAAATCAACTTCGTTATTTAATTTATCTGTAGAATGACCTTTTACCCAACTCCATTTTATTTCAAATTCCCTAGTCATAAGATCTAATTCAGTCCAGAGGTCTTTATTTTTTACAGGTTGCTTATTTGCAGTTTGCCATCCATTTTTCTTCCAATTATGTATCCACTCTGTAATCCCAGACTTTACATACTTAGAGTCTGTAAAAATTTGAACATTGCTACCTTTGGGAATTTTTTTAAGGGCTTTTATTGGAGCAAGTAATTCCATTTGATTATTAGTAGTATCTTTTTTGCTACCTTTTATATGAGTTTTTTTTTCATCTTCTATAATGATTGCAGCCCACCCGCCATTTCCTGGATTTCCCAAACATGACCCATCAGTATAAATCTTTATCATTAGTTGTAGTCTCTAAAAAAATTCAGTTTTCTATGAAAATTTAGTTTATCTAAATATTCTTTAGGATCTTTAATTTTAATTAATGCTTTTTTTGGAGTATTTAAATAATCATATGATCTTGTCAGAAGATATCTTAAAGCTGAACCACGACATAAAGTATTAAAATTACTCTTTTCTTTGGAATTAAATTTACGAATTGATTGATAGCCTCTTAATAATTGAGCTGATTTGTTTTTGTCTAAAACAAACACTTTATTTCTTTTTTTAAAACATAAAGCATTCACACACGTCGCTAATTCATATGCCAAGAAATCATTTGCGGAAAAATAAAAATCAATAAAACCATAATATTTTTTTTTATAGAAGAAAATATTATCTATAAAAAGGTCACTATGAATTATTCCATTGGGCATACTCTTTGGCCATTTTTTTTTGATATCAGATAAATCATTCTTCATAATATTTATTAAATTATCTGAAAGTTTATTAATTCTTTTGTCTATTCTATTAAGCAACGGCCCCCAAGAATTAACCGACAAAGAATTTTTTCTGTATATCCTTAATTTTTTAGCTGCCATATGTAATAAAGCTGCATTTTTTCCCACAACGTAGCAATCTTTACTTGTTAAATTGATTTTATCCTTTCCTTCAAGAAAGCTGACCAAACATGCAGTTTTATTTTTAATTTTAAATAAATATTTACCTTTTTTATTTTTAATAGGTTCTGGACATTTAATTTTTTGTCTTGATAAGCCAAACATAAGATCCATAAAAAAAGGTAAATCTTTTTTTTGAACTCTTTTTTCAAAAATAGTCAGTATTATTTTTTTATTCTTTGTTCTTATTAAGTAATTAGTGTTTTCAATACCTTTTTTTATCCCTGAAAATGATAATATTTTTCCTATTTTAAAGGTTTTCTCTATTAAGCTTAAATCACCATCATTAATTCTAGTATATACAGCCATTAATTCAATTTTCCTGGGATTTTAAATGTTACGTCTTCTTTTACTATTTTTACTTCTTCAATTTGTACAGTAAATTCTTTTTTAATATTATCTATAAATTCTTTAACCAAAACTTCAGGTGCTGATGCGCCTGACGAAATACCTATGGTTTTGCATTTAGAAATTTTTTCTATAGGAAAAATACTTTCTGAATGTATCAATTCAGCATCAATGCAACCATTATTTTTAGCAACTTCAACTAATCTTACTGAATTTGAAGAATTTCTACTACCTATAACAAAAAAATTATCACAATCTTTAGCTATTTTTTTTACAGCTGCTTGCCTATTTGTTGTTGCATAACAAATATCATCTTTCTTAGGTTCGTGAATATCTGGAAACCTTTCTTTTAAAACATTTATTATATCTCTAGTATCATCAACAGATAAAGTTGTTTGAGTTATATAAGCAAGTTTTTCATTTTGTACTCTTTCAAACTTTTGAGCATCTTCAATTGTTTCTATTAAATCGATTTTTCCATCTTGGAGTTGACCCATAGTTCCAATAACTTCAGGATGATTTTTGTGACCAATAAGTAAAATATGTATATCTCTCTTATCTAGATTTTCTGCCTCTCTGTGAACTTTCGAAACCAAAGGGCATGTAGCATCAACAAAAATCATATTCAAATTTGTTGCTTCTTCTGGTACTGATTTTGGGACCCCATGAGCAGAAAAAATTACTGGCCTTGTTTTGTCAGTAATTTCCTCAATCTCCTCGACAAATATAGCTCCGATCTTTTTTAAACTATCAACTACGTGCTTATTATGGACTATCTCATGACGCACATAGACTGGTGCACCGTATTTTTCTATACTTTTTTTAACAATCTCTATAGCTCTATCAACACCTGCGCAAAAACCTCTTGGAGCCGCTAACATTATTTTTAAATGCTTATTTTTCATTTTCTTCTTTCTTAAAAAAAGGAATTAAAAAGATAATACAAGCAATAAGAAAAAAAAGGCTACCAAACATTGCCCAAAAACTTCCTATACTTGATATAATAAAACCTAATGCAGAAATAATAAATAAAATCCATCCAATTAAATTAATTTTTTTATTGCTCATTTTTTCCAATTAAATATTCGAGCAATATATGTGGAAAAGTTAATGAGGCCAATCCAATAAAAATTACTCGATATATAGTTTCATTAAATTCGTTATAATTATTAAGAATTGATATTGAAACAACATATCCAAAAATTGTTAAAATTGTTAGTGGAAGGGCTTTTTTAATGAATATTGGTAAACCTTTTGTCAAATTTTTATTTATTTCTCTAATCAAAGAAATCGAGTGCCTGATAGAATGTAAAAAGCAAAAGTAAATTGTAAAAGCAATTATTGGATTAAGAAAATAATTTAGGATTAATATTGATAAATAATCCATTAATAATAATGACTTTGCCTCGATACTTTTGTTTAACGATAAAATAATTCCAGAAATTAAAGATAGTAAGATAAATATGAATAATATCTCGTTAGATATTATTAAATTATTTGAAATATAGAAATTTAATGTCTCGAATATTGTCAGTGTCTCTTCTTTGTGGAAAAATAAGGGTGTGGTAATTACTAATGATCCTTTTAAAAAATAAATTAATTCAAACTTTTCTTTTTGATTAATAAATTCAGAGTCCTCTTTACCAAAATGATAAGCAGCTATAATTAAAAATAAGAAAAGTAAAGATTTTGGAAATATTAACCAAATCAATATTATAACTGTACCAATAAGTAAATAACTCAAATAAAAAATACCCATTGATTTATATCCAAAATATTTAATCAGTTTTTTACCTTTTATATGATCCAGAGAACCATGAGATATTCCAATTGTTAAAATTAAAAAAAGCGAAATTAGTAAGAAACTGCCTTCTCTCAGGTATTTTATTCCAGATAAAAGTATACATAAATTAAAAAAAATTAAAGAGTGGTAAAAATTAATTCTAATCATTTAATTTAAAAAAGTGCTTTAATAAAAATCCATTTAGGCATTTTTAATATTATTGATAAATCTTCAAATAAATTACTTCTATTCGACAAAAATTTTATAATAGTATTAGATTTATTATTAAACATCCTAAAAAAAATATTTGGCATTTTGCTTGGATTATTTTTTAGAACTTTTAAAAAAATATTGTCAAGAAATTGATATTTTTTTTTAATTTGAAAAGTTTTTAATTTACTAATGTTTTCGATATTTTCTCTTATATATTTACTTTGTTCTTGAATATTTAGAAAAGTATAACCAGTACTTAACCTTGTCATACCACCAGCTGTTCCAATATTAATTTTATTTTTTACTTGGTCAATTATTGGGTAAAAAAGAGGTATAGCACCCACTTCTTTGTATGTAATCTTAAAATCTTTTATTTTTAGATTATTTTCAATATATTCTTTAATTTGCTGATCATAATCTTTTTGGGAATCGTCATTCATTTCTGATAACCAAGTTGTTTCAACTAATGCTGTCTTTTTTGAGTATGGAAGTGTATAAAAAAAATGAACACTTCCTCTCTGTTCACAATCAAAATCCATTAGATTCATCATTTCTTCGTCAAAAAATTCATTTTTTGTCTCTATTTCTACCCCACAGAAATGTTGCCAAAGACCAGAGTTTTGATTAACTAAATTTGGAACACTATTAAATACTAAAGAGTTATCAAAATTTATATTTTGATCATTTTTGTGAAAGGAAATATTTTTATTTTCTTTTAATTTGTTGTTTATCTTCTCGTAAAATAACCCACTATCAATACTTTGATACTGATAATTATTGCACTCTAGATGTCTAGTTTTTTGAGGCACATTTATGGAGAAATGTTTCCAATTTTTTTTTACACAATCCTCAAAATTATGTGGAAATGTTTTCCAAAAAGACCAAGTTTTATCTTTTTTATATTCATCTCTTGGCTCAATAATAGCTAAAGTTTTATTTTTTAACTTATTATTGATCTCTAATTCATATGCTAAAGATAATCCTGCGCAACCACCACCAATTATGATAAAATCAAAATCTTTCATTTAAATTTATTTCCCCACTAATTAATTCGTGTTCTTTATCTCTAAGGTGATTATGGTTTTTAATCAATGATAGTTTTAGCAAGTCATATATAGATAATAGTGTTTGAAATATTTTGCCACTAGTACTAACAAAAATTTTACCTGATTGGTTGTAATTTTGAATTGTTTGCTTTTTAATAATATTTTTACCAATTTGCCTATAAACTCTTCTTGCTACTAAAATTGAAAATCTAAGATTTAATGGAATATCTTTTATTGAAGAAAAACTACTATCGTAAAATAAATCTGCAGTAGCCAATGTTTCTTTTATATTTTCAAAATTATGTTTTATATAAAACCTTCGATTTTTAGAGTCCTCTATTACATCTCTAGAAATATTTGTAAGTTGCATAGCTATTCCCAAATCTACAGCCGATTTAAGAGAATTAGAGTTAGTGACATTTAAAATTTTTGCCATCATTAATCCAACAGTTCCTGCTACTCTGTATGAATAAATTAATAATTCCTTTTTTGAATTTAATCTTATTTCATTTTGAATATCAGACTCCACACCATCAAATAAGTCTTCTACAATTTTTGTGGAAATATTATATTCATCCATTAATACCCACATATTTTTAATTATATGGTTCTGAAATTCTTTATTGATAAAGTTATTTTTAAAGTTTAAAAATCTTCTTAATTTAACATCAATTATACCTTCGTCGTCTGCTATATTGTCTAAAGTTCTACAAAAATCGTATAAATTAGAACATTTCAAATAAGTTTCTTTTGGAAGAAAAAAACCAGCCCAATTAAATGATTTTGCGTATATTGATAGAAAACTCTTTTTCTCCATTACAAAATTTTGTCTAAGACTTTTGCTGAAGATAGTACTCCTGGCACACCTGCTCCAGGGTGAGTACCTGCTCCAACAAAATATAAACCATCAAAAATCTCTGATTTATTATGAAATCTAAAATAAGCTGATTGAGTAAATTTTGGTTGAATAGAAAAACCTGAGCCATATTTCGTATTTAACTCTTTCTCAAAATAATCAGGAGTTAAGTAAAAATCCTCAACAATATTTTCACTTAGATTAGGTAGTAAACTTTCCTCCATTTTTTTAATAACTAAGTTTTTCATTTTATCTCCCTCAATAGACCAGTCTATACCAGATTGGTTATTGGGAACTGGCACCAACAC
The DNA here is from genome assembly GCA_902516395.1 of uncultured Pelagibacteraceae bacterium. GTDB lineage: Bacteria > Pseudomonadota > Alphaproteobacteria > Pelagibacterales > Pelagibacteraceae > Pelagibacter. The sequence continues at coordinate 42,707 of CABXYN010000006.1, forward strand.
ATAAAAACAATCATGATTATCAGGCGCCATTGATTTGTCAGTAGCTGTCGGTCTATGTAAATAGTAACTAATATCGTCATTCAATCTTTTATTGTTAAAAATATCGTCCAAGTGTTCCTTGTACTTATCTCCAAATTTGATTGTATGATGTTCAACATCGTCGTAAACTTTTTTGGTTCCAAAATAATACACAAACAAACCCATTGAATATTCCATTCTTTTCATTTTCCAATTAAAAATAGAATTACTACTATTTGTGTTTGCTAATTTTGAGTAAACAGCAGGTGGATCTGCGTTACAAATAACATTATCTGTTTCTATTTTATTCCCATTGTTTAGTTCAACCCCAGTTATTTTATCTTTATTTGATATGATTTTATTTACTTCGCAACCTTTTAATATTTTTATATTTTCTTCATTCATTAGTTTTTCCATGCCATTTATTATTTGACCAGTACCACCCATTGAATAATGAATTCCCCATTTTTTTTCTAAATATAAAATTAATCCATATATGGATGTTGTTGTGAAAGGATTACCACCTACCAATAGTGGATGCATACTAAGTAATCTTCTTAATTTTTCATTTTCTATGTAAGAAGAAACCAAACCATAAACAGATTTATAACTCTTTAGATTAAATAAAGAGGGTATTTGCTTTAACATAAAAGAGGGTTTATCAAATGGGACATCTGATAATTCAGTGAAACCTTTATCAAAAATTTTTTTTGTAAAATTAACTAAATTTTTATATCCGTTTACATCTTTTTCGTTAATCTTTTTTATTTGATTAACCATTTCTTCTTCATCACCAGAATAGTCAAACTTAAAACCATCTTCAAAAACAAATTGATACCAAGTTTTTAAAGATTTTATTTCTAAATAGTCTTTTGAATTCTTGTCAAAAAGCTGAAATAATTCATCAATCAAGTAGGGCGCTGTTATCACAGTTGGACCACCATCAAATGTAAATCCATTTTTTTTAAAAACTCTTGCCCGTCCACCTAAATCTTTTTGTTTTTCAATCAAGGTTACATTATGGCCTTTAGCTTTTAACCTTAATGCTGCAGCCATACCGCCAAAACCTGATCCTATTACTATCGAATTCATAATTTGGATTTTATATTATTTTAAGAAAATGTAACGTAATTTAGTTATGAATTAATTTTTTTTAATTCAGTCTTTGCTTCTTCAAGATTTTTTTCAAACAGATTATCTAATTTAGATTTATCAACTGTAGTTGTTATAATTTTTTTCACTGACTCCAGTGCAATTTTGACAGAAGTATCTTTGATTTCTTTAATTGCTCCCTCTTTCATCTGATTAATTTTTGTTTGAGTTAAATTCTTCTTTATTTCAGAAGATTTATGAAATTTTTCATTCATGCTTATAACAAGTTGCTCAGACTCAGCTTTAGCTTGATCAAGGATCTTTTTGGACTCTCCTTCAACAGAATTGAGTTTAGCTTGAGCTTCATCTAAAAGTTTTTTTGACTCAACTCTTAACTTTTCACTTTCATCGATTTCTTTTTTTATATCTCCTATCATTTTTGTTAGAAGACTATTTATATTCTGAGGTATTTTAAAATATACCAATAGACCTATAAATATAAAAAACGATATTGCTACCCAAAAAGTTGCATCAAACATCTTTTCTCTCTTTGTTTATTTTTGATTGGTCTTCTACAATTGCTGTTATGCTGCTACTATTTACTTCTACACCTATCAGCTCTTTTATTAACTCAGCTGATGTTTCAGCTGCTATTTTGTTTATTTTTTCCCTTGATTTCTGTTTAAGATCGGACAATTCCTTTTCTACCTCACCTATTTCCTCATCAAGTTCATTCTCTAATGTAGTCCTTTTTTTATTGATATCATCTAAAATCTTTTCTCTAGCCTCATTAAAGTAATTTTTAGCTTTATGTTTACTATCTAAAATAATCTTTTCATATTCGTCTATTTTTTTTTGACTTTCCTTTTTTTGTTTATCTGCTGTCTCAATATTTTCAAGTATTTGTGATTTTCTAGTTTCTAAGTTATCGCTAATCTTAGGCAAAATAACTTTAGTCAAAATAATAAAAAGTATTCCAAACGTGATGATAAGCCAGAAGATTTGAGAAATCCAAAACTCTGGATTAAGTTGAGGCATACCACCACTTTCAGCGGCAAATACTGTATTAAAACATGCAAAGCATGTAACGAATAATAAAATAACTATTTTTTTTAACATTAACTAAAATGCAAATAAAATAATCAACGCAACTACTAGTCCAAACAATCCTGTTGCTTCAGCTAAAGCAAATCCTAATAACAAGTTAGGGAATTGTTTTTGAGCTGCAGATGGATTTCTCATAGCACCAGATAAGTAATTACCAAAGATAATTCCTATACCAACTCCCGCACCTGCTAGTGCGATAGCTGCTAATCCTGCTCCTATCATTTTTGCTGCTTCTAATTCCATTTTTCCTCCTTTTTTTATTAATGGTGTAGATTTAATGCATCATTTAAATAAATGCATGTTAAAATTGCAAATACATATGCTTGAAGAAAAGCAACTAGTATCTCCAAACCTGTAAGTGCAACCGAAAAACTAAGTGGAAGCCATCCACCTACAATTCCTAAGCTTATAACAAAGCCTCCAAATACCTTCATCATTGTGTGACCAGCCATCATATTTGCAAATAGTCTGACCGATAAACTAATTGGTCTACTTAAATATGAAATAATCTCAATAACTACAATTAATGGAAGTAGAACCATTGGAACTCCACTTGGTACAAACAATTTTAAATATCCCAATCCATGTTTCATAAATCCAATAATTGTAACTCCAATGAAAATAAACGCTGCCAATACAAATGTAACTATAATATGGCTAGTGACTGTAAATGCGTAGGGTATCATTCCAAACATGTTACAAAAAAGTACAAACATAAAAAGTGAGAAAATAAATGAAAAGTACGGTTTTGCTTTTGATCCTGCTGTGTCACTAATCATTTTGGCTACAAAGGAATAACTTAATTCTGATAATAATTGAAGTTTATCAGGTATTAGAGTTTTTTTCTTTGCTCCTAGATTAAAAATTATCAAAATAGCCAAAGAACTAATGACCATAAACAAACTTGCATTAGTGAAAGAAATGTCAACTGTGCCTAACTTAATTTCCGGACCAATCCGATAAACATTAAATTGGTACATTGGATTTGATGCCATTATATTCTTTTATTTTTGTTGCATTTTTTTTGCTGATTTAATCACATTCATAATTCCTGCAATTACGCCTACAAAAAAAAATATTAAAATTAACCATGGCTTAGTACCAAACCAATTGTCTAAAATAAACCCAATAATTGTCCCAACAGCCACTGCAGCAACTAATTCTGTACTCATTTTAAAAGCATGACCCATTCCTGATGTTGAGGGTTCTTTGCTCTCAGAATATTTGGATTTTGCTTTGTTTTTTGCACTTTTAAGGCGAGTTTTAAAATCTTCCTCTTCCATTAAACTAAGCTACCATGCTCTCAGCTTTTTGAAGGTCAACAGCAACTAGTTGACTTATTCCTTTCTCTGGCATTGTGACCCCATATAATCTATCCATTTTTGACATAGTTAATGCGTGGTGGGTCACTATTATAAATCTTGTAGAAGTAATCTTTGTCAGTTCATTTAATAGATTGCAAAATCTTGTTACATTTGCATCATCTAGTGGTGCATCGACTTCGTCCAGAACGCAAATAGGGGATGGGTTAGTAAGAAATACTGCAAATATAAGTGATAATGCTGTCAAAGCTTGTTCACCACCAGAAAGCAAAGTAATTGACTGCAGTCTTTTTCCTGGAGGACTGACTAGCATTTCTAAACCAGCATCTAGAGGGTCATCAGAGTCTACGAGTTCCAATTTTGCGCTTCCCCCATTAAATAATTTTGTGTAGACCTCATTAAATTTTCTACTCACTCTTTCAAAAGCATCCAACAATCTTTCTCGTCCTTTTTGATTAAGTTCTGTTATGCTCTCTTTTAATTTTAATATTGCCGTAACAAGATCTTGTCTATCTTGTTCCATTTTTTTTATTTCAGTTTTATATTTTTCAGTTTCATCATCTGCTCTTAAGTTAACAGATCCAAGCTTTTCTCTTTCCCTCTTTTTTTCATCTAGTAACTCTTCTTGAGTAATTAAGTCAGGAAATTCAGCATCTTTTTCAAGATTAGAATAATTAAGTATATTGCCTTCTTCAACATTCAAATCTGTCATCACTCTTTCTAAAAGATCATTTCTTCTTTTATTTAAACCTTCAATGGTTGCTCCAGAGCTTGCTTTTTTTTCTCTGATTTCAATTGAATTTTCTTTTGTGTTGTTTAATTGGTTTCTAATTTCCACAATATTATTATCAATTTTTTCAACTAAAATTTCATTCTCATTTTTTTCATCTTCTGAAATTCTCAAGTTTTCGGAAATCTTTCCTTTTTTTTCTGCTTGAGATTGAGGTTGTTTTTCTAGAACATTCAATTTTTCCACAAGTTTATTTTTTCTGGTATTAAGTTCATTTACCATTTTTTCAGAATTAGTTAAAAGATTTTGCCAGCTTTCAAATTCTTGATCAATTATACTAATTCTCTCTTTTCTTTTAACAGACTCTTTTTTTATGTTTTGATTTTTACTATAAGTTTCAGCATAGTCATCCTGTAATTTTTTAATTTGATCACTTTTTGATGTTAGAGTTGAAATTACATCATCATTTTCAACTTCTTTAACTTTCATGGTTAAATAGGACAAGTTAATTATACATTCATCTAAAATTTTTATTGTTTGATGATTTCTATTTTCTGAAATTAATTTTTTAACTTCTTCAATTTGACTTTTTATGTTGCTAATAATTTCATTATTTTTTTGCAGAGACTCAGCACTGAAACTCTCTAATAATTCATCCATTCTATCTTGTTCACTTTTTAATTTTGATTTAGAGTTTTCCAGATCTTTATTGGAGAGTTTTTCTGTTTCATAATATTTTGAGTCCGTATCAATTAAGATATTTCTCTCCTGTTTTAATCTTTTTTCGTTTGAATTTGCATCAATTACAATGCTTTTTTCTCTATCTATGTCTTCATCTATAACTTTTATGGAACTTTTTATTGTATCTATTTCCTCATTTATTCTAGTACTTTCCTCATCTAAAGCTTTCAGTTCAAGGTTTAACCTTTGAATTTTAGATAAATTTTCAATATTTCTTTGTCTTATTGGTTCTACTCTCTCAAGTTCATTTTTAATTTTAGTTTCTAATTCTTCAATTTGTTTATTAAATTCTTCTACTTTTCCATCTGCCTCATTATTTACTTCATTTTCTAAAGTGATTTCTTTATCAATTTCTAGAAGTCTTAAATAATAAAGCCCTGCCTCAACTTTTTTTATTTCCTCTGAAATTAATTTATACTTTGCAGCTTCCTCAGCTTGTTTTTCTAAATTTGCTAATTGTTTTTCTTGTTGTCTTCTAAGTTCGTCGGCTCTCTTTAAATTATTTTCTGCTGCTCCTAATCTAATTTCTGCTTCATGTCTTCTAACATGCAAACCAGCTATTCCAGCAGCTTCTTCAAGTATAGCTCTTCTATCAGATGGTTTTGCTGTAACTAATGCTCCAATTCTGCCTTGACTTATTAGCGATGGCGAATGAGCCCCTGTAGATAGATCTGCAAAAAACATTTGTGCATCTTTTGCTCTAACTTCTTTGTTGTTTATGTAAAACTTTGATCCTTTATCTTTTTCAATCTTTCTTCGAATTTCTATTTCCTCTAGATCGTTGTATTGGTGTGGTCCATCCTTATTTTCATTGTTCAAGCTTAAAACTACTTCTGCAATATTTTTTGAGGGTTTATTTGATGTGCCTGAAAATATAACATCTTCCATCCCAGACCCTCTCATACTTTTTGCCGAAGTCTCCCCCATACACCATCTAAGAGATTCAACTATGTTTGACTTGCCACAACCGTTAGGACCAACAATTCCTGTAAGGCCTTTTTCAATTAAAAAGTTAGTTTTCTCCGCAAAAGACTTAAAGCCATTTAATTGGATTTTTTTAAACTCCATTCAATGACTTATATCAGTTTTTCTATATATTTTTTTAATTTTTTATAGTTGGATGTATTTTCGAACTTTTCACCATTGATTATAAGCGTTGGTGTTGCCTCTATTTTGTAGTTTTTAGCTCCGTTGATTCGGTCCTCTAAAATAAAATCTTCAATTTTTGAGTCTGCTATACATTTATCAAAATCTAATTTAAAATTTGATTCTTGAATTACCTTCTTTAGATTTTTGTTGAGATCTTCAATAGTGCTTCCTCTTACCCAGCTACTTTGATTTTTATATAAATGATGAAGTATTTCTGAATTTCCATCATTTTTACAATGAGCTATTTTTGATGCATTAAATGCAGCCATATCTAATGGAAAATTTCTAAATTCGATTAAAATTAAACCTTTATCTATAAAATCAGTTTTTAAGCTAGGATAAACATTTTTATGGAAATCTGCACAATGACTGCATGTTAAAGATTCAAAAACTATAAGTTTTACTTTTGCATCTACATCACCTTCTGTGATCGATTTAATATCTGCTTTTGCATAAAGGCTAACAAAAAATAAAGATATTATAAATGTTTGTATTAATATTTTTTTCATCTCGATTTTAATAATTTATTTAATTCTAATAGTGATTGTTTTATTTTATCATTTTTAATATTGGTAATCTTCTTAATATTTTTATTATTTGTCGCATTATTTATTTTATCTTCTTTAATTTTTTCAAACTCTCCTTCAAAAGTCTTTAATTTTATATCGTCAACTACATTATAACCAAAAAATATATTCATTTTTTTTATTATTTCTTTTTTAGAGTATTCAAGATCTACTTCATTTCCTCTTTTGACCATTATGTTTAAACAGCTTCCATTTAATTTAGAATTTTTAAATGATCTTGGATAGGAAACATTAAATAATTCCTTACCGACAAGAAATTTCCAATTATCCAAAGTATTTGAATAAATTTGACCTTTTTTATTCAATATTCTTTTTGCTTCTTGGGGCAAAGTATCTTTAAAAGATCTTAGTCCTTGAACAGATTTAGTTCTCTGCTTAGTATTATATTTAAAATTCATATGACAAGCCAAAACATACCAAATAAAATTTTAAATTGGTACGATAATAATAAGAGAGATCTGCCTTGGCGAAGAAAAGTCTCTAGGACTCAAAAAGAATACTTTACTTTAGTGAGTGAATTTATGTTGCAGCAGACTCAAGTTAAAACCGTAATACCTTATTTTGAAAATTTTATTTTTAAAATCCCAGATTTAAAAAGTTTATCAAGAGTTAGAGATGATAAATTGATGAAATGTTGGGAAGGATTAGGGTATTATTCAAGAGCAAGAAATCTTAAAAAATCAGCAAAAAAAATTATAAATGAATTTAAGGGCCATCTTCCAAAAAATGAGGAAGATTTAAAATCTCTTCCTGGGATCGGAGATTATACATCTAAAGCAATTATGGCAATTGCATTCAATAAGAAAATAATTCCTTTAGATGGAAATATTGAAAGAGTTTTAAAAAGGGTATTTTATTTAAAAAAAGAAAAAGAAATTTCTAAAGAAAATTTACATAAAAAAAAAACTTTTTTTGAAGAAACAATTAGAGCTAGTGATTATGCTCAAGCTATAATGGAAATAGGTGCATTAATCTGCAAACCTTCTAATCCACTTTGTGATCAATGTCCCATCTCAACAAGTTGCAAATCCTTTAAAAAAAATGACTTTGAAATAATTAAAATAAATAAATTTAATAAACAAAAGTTTTTTGAAGCAAATATTTTTCAAAATAAAAAGAATAACTACTATCTTTTAAAAAATAGAAAATTTAAATTTTTAAAAGATATGCCTATATTCCCTATGAATGAGATACCTAAGACAAAATTTAAAAATCATTTAGGAAAAAGGATCAATATAAAAATGTCAAATATGGACATGAGAATTGCAATTAATATGAAAAATAATTTACCAGAAAATAGCAATGGTTTCTTTATTAATGTTAAAGATTTAAGTAATTGGACTTTACCCTCGTTTACAAAGAAAATACTTAATAGTATTAAATAAATTAATGAAAAAAATTGCAATCATTGGTGGAGGTATCTCAGGCTTATATTTTGCAAATCTTTTAAATAATCAAAAAGATTTTGAATATAAAATATTTGAAAAAAAAGATAACTATAATTTCCTTGAAGGTTATGGAATTCAATTATCAGTAAATAGTATAAAATTATTAAATAGTATAGGATTTAAAAATCTACCTGCATCTGAAGTTAGCTTTCCGACAAAAGTGAATTTCATACAAGCAAATAATTCCAAAAAAATTTGCGATATAGACCTTACACAATTTAATGATTCATTAAATCGATACACTACCTTAAAAAGATCAACATTATTAAAATTCTTATTTCAAAACATCCCACAAGAAAAAATAAAATTTAATTCAAATATAACAAAAGTAGATAATTCTAATGGCATCAGAATTTCTTTTGGAGATAATAAAAATGAAGAATTTGATTACTTAATTATTTCGGACGGTATTTTTTCAAAAACGAGGTCACTAATTTTTAATGAAAGCATATATCCAAAATATAATCTTAATGTTGCACTGCGAGGTAAATTAAATGGTGATTATGGTAGTGATATTTCAATATATATGGGATCACATAGTCACTATGTGATCTACCCAGTAAATCAAAATAATGAATACAATTTTGTAGCTATTATAAAAAAAAAATTATCCTCAGATGAATTACAAAATCATGATTTATTCAAATCTGAAGAATTTTTAGCATTGTTAGTATCAGGTTTACAAAAAACATCGCAAATAAGCTCAAAAAATTTAAGTGAATTGAAATCATTTCCTGTTCACGTTAGCAGCGAATTTCCAAGTCTAAATAAAAAAAATATATTTTTGTCAGGCGATGCTTTATTTACATTCCCTCCATCATTTGCTCAAGGAGCTTCCCAAAGTATTGAAACTGCAAACGATATATTTAAAAGTATTTTTAGTGGTACAAATGAATTCTATCAAGAAAGGATTCGTAGTATTTCTTCTATAAATAATAAATCAAAATTAAACCATTTTACATTTCACTTATCAAATCCCATCAATATTTTTATTAGAAATAAAATTTTGAAATATCTCTCAAAAAATAAAAAATTTCTTGAAAATTATTTGGGTAAAATTTACAGAGCTTAATTTGCAGGCCTTAATCTTTGTCTCAAATCATCAATTGGCTTTAAAGAATTTCCAGATTTATAATGCCAAAATGTCCATCCGTTACAACTTTCTGCACCAATAATTTTTGCTGCAACTTTATGGATTGAACCCTCTGATTGTTGATATTTGATACTTCCATCCACCATAATTTTAGCATTTACTTTTTTCTTTTGATCATAAATTTCTGTTCCAGGTTTAATTAAGCCCATTTCAACTAATGATCCAAAAGGAATTCTTGGTTTTGATCTATTATTTTGGAGTGTATCTAGATATTCATCTTTTATAATATCTGTATTGTTTAATCTTTTTCTTGTAGCATCAAAATAATTTTTTTCCTTTTCAATTCCAAAATATTTTCTACCTAATTTTTTAGAAACAACAGCCGTGGTACCTGATCCTAAAAATGGATCTAAAATAAAATCATTTTTATTTGATGAGGCTAATATTATTCTATGGAGTAACGCTTCTGGTTTTTGAGTAGAATGGACTTTTTTTCCATTGTTTTTTAATCTTTCTTTGCCATTACAGATTGGAAGGTTCCATGTAGATCTCATTTGGAGGTCATCATTCAAGCATTTTAATGATTGATAATTGAAAGTGTATTTCGACCCCTCACTTTTTGATGCCCAAATAAGTGTTTCATGTGCGTTAGTAAACCTTGTTCCCCTAAAATTTGGCATTGGATTATTTTTATTCCAAATTACATCGTTTAGTATCCAAAAACCTAAATCTTGGATTGTAGCACCCACTCTAAAAATATTGTGATAACTACCTATTACCCAAATCGATCCATTCTTTTTTAAAATTCTCTTACATTCTTTTAACCAATCAAAAGTAAATTCATCATAACTTTTAAAACTTTCAAATTGATCCCATTTATCGTCTACAGCATCTACTTTAGATGTATCCGGTCTACTTAATTCTTTTTTTAATTGAAGGTTGTAAGGGGGATCAGCAAAAATAAGATCAAAAGTTTCATCAGGAATTTTTTTTAATTCCTCTAAACTATCTCCATTAATAATTTTGTTTTTTAAAGTTTGATTACTCATTTCTTAATTATTAATTAGACTCCAGAGTAGAGTTTCCGTCAACCTGAGATTGAATTATTTTGAGTCTACTTGTTACTATTTTTTTTTGTGACTCAATATGTTGTGTATTGGATTGAATGTTTTTCGATGAAATCTAGTTACTCCATATTTTCTAATAGCATTAATGTGATCTCTAGTTCCATAACCAGCATTTAAATCCCATTTATATTTTTTAAAACTTTCTGACATTTTGAGCATCAGTTTATCCCTTGAAACTTTTGCAATTATAGATGCTGCTGATATTTCTTTAATTTTTTGGTCTCCTTTAATTATTGTTTTAATAAGATAATTACTTAATTCTGGTGATTTATTCCCATCAATAAGTACTAAATTAGGTTTAACTTTTAGTTTTTTTATAGCTCTCTTCATGGCTAATAGACTAGCACTTAAAATATTTAGTTTTTCTATTTCCTTAACTGAGGCAGATCCTATTGCCCAAGTAGAATTTTTTTTTATAAATTTTGCTAATTTTTCTCTCTCAATCTTAGTTAACTTCTTTGAATCTTTGATCTCTTTCTTTCTAATATTTTTTTTAAGAATAACAGCTGCAGCATACACTGGACCAATTAAACTTCCTCTACCAACTTCATCAACTCCAGCTATAATTTTTCTCATTAAGTAATAAAAAAATGATATAAAAGTACTCCAATTATCAAACCTTTAATAAAAGTAATCCATAATAATCCATAATTTGAAAGATTAAGTTTTTCTCTCCACCAATTTATATATTTTTTATGTATTTCTATCATCGTAAAATTAGGCTGATATTCTTAATTCATCAATTTTCTTCCTGATTTGTTTTAAATCAGCCCAAGAATATTTTTTTTGTTCAGCTTGCCTCAATAAATATGCTGGGTGAAATGTGATTATTGTTAAGTATGTTTTATTATGAATGATTAAATCTTTCCAAACACCTCTTTCTTTTGAAATTTTTATCTTAGATCCAAAAAGTGATTCCATGGCTGTACTACCCATCAGAATTAAAATTTTAGGATCAATAATTGAAATATGTTTTCGAAGAAAATTCGAATATCTATTAATTTCTGAAGGTTCAGGCTTTCTGTTATTTGGTGGTCGATAGTTAACTACATTAGTAATATAAATATTATTTCTTTTTATTTGAATAGCCTCTAACATTTTATTCAATAATACCCCAGCGTCTCCCACAAATGGCTTCCCTTGCTCGTCTTCTTTTTGGCCTGGACCTTCACCGATTATCATAATTTTACTTTCGCAGTTCCCATCAGCAAATACTAGTTGTGTAGCATTATTTTTCAGTTCACAATTATCTATATTTTTGATTTCATTCTTTAATTCTAAAAGAAGTTTTTTTTTATCTTCTAGCTGTGGTTTAGTTTTAAGTCTGTTAATTGGCTTATCGTTAAATATATATTCAATTTCATTTGAGTTAAGATTTTCAAGGTTTAATATGTCATTTTGATTTTTGAGATTTAAAGTCATAAATTTAAATATGAAAATTTTATTAATAATTTTATCATTTTTAGCACTGCAGACCAGTACATATTCAAGTACTTCTGAAGATAATAAATTCAATCAAAAGTATCTCTCGAATTATTTTTCTGCTTTAGTTTCATCAGGTAATCAAAAAAATGAGGCAGCACTTGATTATTTTAATTCATCTAAATTTCTTATCCAAAAACATGATAATTTTTTAAAAAAGTATGTATTTTCACTAGTTTTAAATGGACAAGTTAAAAAAGGAATAGACCAAATAAAAATTTCAAAAAATGATATTAATTCAAATACCTTTGAGCTTAACCTTCTCCTTTTAGTTGATAGCTTTAAGAAAAAAGATTTTAAACAAGCCAATAAAAGAATCAAAGAATTTCAAATGGACAAAGATGATGGAACTTACGAATACGTAATTTACAAAATTTTAAAAGATTTTAATTATCTGTTTATTAAAAAAGAGGCTATTGAAGATAGTAAATATGGATCATTAAGTTTAATTTCAACTGCTTTTCAGAATTGTTATTTAAACTCACAAAAAACAAATTCATATTTTGAAAGGTTATTAAATAGTTCTGATGGAGATTATTCGAGATATATGTATTTTTATTTTGCAAATCTCATTGAGAATAAAGAACTTAAAAAAGTAAATGAAGTATCAAAAAGAATTGAACCTTTAGGAGATAGTATATTATTACATCAAATCAAAGATTGGATTGATAATGAAGATTATAAAAAATTTAAAACTCATTTCTCTTGTAAAAGTGAAAATGATATTTTGGCTGAGATTTTTTATTTGGTATCTAATTTATTTTCCACGCAAAATATTTTTGATCAGTCAAATTTTTATTTAAGAATATCAGAATACTTAAATCCTAAATTTTATTTCAATCGGACTTTGCTTGCTGAAAATTATTACTTAAATAAGAATAATTACCAAGCTAATAAAATTTTAGAAGATTTCAAAAAAAAAGATAAATTATACTTTTGGTATAAAACAAAAAAGATTGGGAGAATACTATCTGAAGATAATTCAGAAGAAGAAGCTGCAATTTATATTAAGAAGCATTTCAATTCTATAAAGTCTCCAAATTTAAAAATTCTTTATGATTATGCAAATATTAACAAAGGTTTTGAAAATTATGAAATTGCTATCGAATTTTACACCGAATTAATGAAAAAAGTTGAAAAGAATTCTTATGCACTCTCAAGGATTCTATACAGAAGAGGTAGCAGCTATGAAAGGATGGGAAATTATGAAAAAGCGGACAAAGATATGTTGGAGAGTTTAAAAATATATCCAAATGAACCATATACTATGAATTATCTTGCTTATAGTTGGCTAGAAAGAAACCACAAAATAGATGAAGCAATAGAAATGATACAGTCAGCCTACAAACAAAAAGAGGATGATCCATATATAACAGACTCTGTTGGTTGGGGATATTATTTGATTGGCGATTATATTAATGCTGAAAAATATTTAAGAAGAGCTTTGCAGCTTATGCCAGATGATCCAATTGTTAACGATCATTATGGTGATGTTCTTTGGAGACTAAATAAAAAACTACAAGCTAACTATTATTGGCGGGCTGTTTTAGAGCTTGAGGAAACAGAAGATATAATGAAATCAAAAATAAAGTCTAAGTTACTAGAGGGCTTAGAAAAATCATAATTAATGAGATTTGAAAAAATTAAGTCACACGCAAAAGTTAATTTATCTCTCAATGTGCTAGGAAAACGAAAATCAAAACTTCATAATTTAGAAACTCTAGTTGCTTTTGTCGAGTTACATGATCAAATTTTTATAAAAAGAACAAATAATAAAAATCATATAGTAAAATTTTCAGGACATTTCTCTAATAAAGTCCCAAAAGTAAACACCGTTAGTAATTTGCTAAATATTCTGGATAAAAAAAAAAAATTAAAAAATCATAAATATTCAATCTCAATAAAAAAAAATATTCCTCAAAAAGCTGGACTTGGTGGGGGCTCAATGAATGCGGCTTCTTTATTAAATTACTTTGAAAAAAAAAATAAAATGAACCTAACATTAAAGGAGAGATATAATTTATGTTCAAAAATAGGGTCAGATGTAATCTTGGGCATTGATCAAAAAAATTTAATTATTTCGCATAAAAAAAAAACTACAATAATTAAAAAAAATTTAAAAATGTTTACTTTAATGGTTAAGCCGAATTTTGGCTGTTCTACAAAAAGTATTTTTAAACGAGTTAGACATTACTCAAAACCACAATTATCAAAAATAAGGTCAAAAAATATTGACTTTAATTTAATGTCAAAGTTAAAAAACGATTTAGAAATCATATCTACAAAAAAATATCCTAGACTTCATAAACTTAGAGATTATTTTTTAAATATTGATAAAAATTCATATGTAAGAATGACAGGATCTGGCTCAACAATCGTTGGGTATTTTAAGTCCAAAAAAGCCGCACTAAATGCAAAGAAATTATTAAGAAAAAATTATAAAAACTATTGGTGTAATTTATCAAAAACTATATAAAGCTTTTTTTTTGTGATATATGAAATTAATTTTGGGGTGTAGCCAAGTGGTAAGGCAGCGGTTTTTGGTACCGCCATCCTAGGTTCGAATCCTAGCACCCCAGCCACTTATGTATAATTTTTTTAGAAAAATCTTTAAAACAAACAAAAAACTTACTCAAAAAGATAGCTCTTTTTTAAGCATATATGAAAATACTGAAGTTTCAAAACTTTTTGAAGCGATATCAAATTTTAATAATACAAGTGAACTTAGATATGTAGGTGGATGTGTTAGAAAAATTTTAAGTCAGGAAGATGTTGATGATATTGATCTAGCTGTAAATTTAAATCCAAATCAAATTAAAGATTGTTTGCAATCAAACAGCATAAAATTTTTTGAAACTGGCATAAAACATGGGACTATCACTGCAAATATAGGCCAAAAAAATTTTGAGATTACTTCACTTAGAGAAGATGTGGATACTGATGGAAGACATGCAAAAGTTAAATATACAACGGACTGGTTAAAAGATTCATCAAGAAGGGATTTCACAATTAATTCAATTTATGCAGATAAAAATGGTAATTTGTTTGATCCTAATGGAGGCGTCAAACATTTAGAAGAGAGTAAGGTAATATTCAT
>CABXYN010000007.1 GCA_902516395.1 uncultured Pelagibacteraceae bacterium
TAAATGTTTTCATGCTTTATAAATGAATTATTTATTTTAGACGTTAATTCAGAGTTTATAAACTTTTCCAAGTCCTCAAGGTTTTTCATTTTTATCTTTCTAAAGAACCTTTGTTTCTAATTTTTTTCTGTAGTTGTAAAATCCCATAAAGCAATGCTTCAGCTGAAGGAGGGCATCCAGGAACATACACATCAACGGGTACCACTCGATCGCATCCTCTTACTACAGAGTATGAATAATGATAGTAGCCTCCACCATTTGCACAACTTCCCATAGATATTACATATCTAGGTTCAGGCATCTGGTCGTAAACTTTTCTTAATGCGGGAGCCATTTTATTTGTTAGCGTACCTGCTACTATCATCACATCTGATTGACGCGGTGATGCTCTTGGTGCTGCACCAAATCTTTCAAGATCATATCTTGGCATAGATGTTTGCATCATTTCGACTGCACAACAGGCTAGTCCAAATGTCATCCAATGCAATGAACCAGTTCTTGCCCAATTAACAAGATTATCTAATGATGTTGTTATAAAACCATTATCACTAAAGTCTTGAGCTAATTGTTTAAACTCTTCTGGAATATCTTTTTTTTTATCTTGTAAATTCATTTTATTCCCAATCCAAAGCTCCTTTTTTCCACTCGTAAATAAATCCAACAGTTAAAATAAATAAAAATAACATCATAGAGACGAAACCATATAAACCGATTTCACCAAGTGAGATAGCCCATGGGAATAAAAATGCAATTTCTAAGTCAAAAATTATAAATAATATTGCAACCAAATAAAACCTAACATCAAATTCCATTCTAGAGTCATTGAAAGGTTCAAACCCACATTCATAAGCTGAGAGTTTCTCGGGATCAGGTTTGCTTGGAGCAGCAATATAATTAACTGCAACAAAAGCAAAACTTAAGCCTAAAGCTATTATCAAAAATAATATTATCGGTAAATAATCTTTTAAAAATTCCGCAAGCATTTGATTCCTATGTAACAACTATTATATCAACTAAAAGTGAAGATATGTCACATTTTTATGCCTAGTTTTGCTCAAATAATGGCGGGAGTGAAGGGACTCGAACCCTCGGCCCCCTGCGTGACAGGCAGGTGCTCTAACCAACTGAGCTACACCCCCACAGGTGTAAATGGTGGGTAGTAAAGGACTCGAACCTTTGACCCCCTCGGTGTAAACGAGATGCTCTACCAACTGAGCTAACCACCCAAAATCTTGGTACTATTACATCAACGGATTAATAAAGTAAATTGTTTATTACTGAATACTAGCTTGAGATTTATCGTCCTTTTTGCCCTCAGAAATTTTGTCAACTTCAGTCCATTCCACAGGTTTTAGCTCTTTTGTGAGGGCAATTTTAAGCACCTCATCTGCTGTTTCCACTGGAATGATTTTAATGTCTTCTCTTACCTTTTTTGGAATATCTACTAAATCTTTTTCGTTTTCTTTAGGTATTAATACTTTTTTAACTCCTGCTCTGTGTGCAGCTAATAATTTTTCCTTTAAACCACCAATTTGTAAAACTTGTCCTGTAATTGTTACTTCACCAGTCATAGCAATCTCTCTATTAACAGGAATATTTGTGATTGATGATACTATAGATGTAACCATTGCTATACCAGCTGATGGTCCATCTTTAGGTGTAGCTCCTTCTGGAACATGGATATGAAAATCTTTTTTCTCAAAGAAAGGTGGAATTATACCATATTCTAAACTTTTTGATCTGACATATGATTTTGCAGCCTTAACAGACTCTTGCATCACATCACCGAGTTTTCCTGTTATTTGCATTCTACCTTTACCTGGCATATTTACAGTCTCAATTTTAAGGATTTCTCCCCCTACTTCAGTCCACGCTAATCCTATTACTATACCTGTTTTATCTTTATCTTCTACTTCACCAAATTTAAATTTTTTAATTCCTAAAAAGTCTGGGATATTTTTATCGTTTACTTGAACCTTTTCAACTTCACCACTTACTACTTTTTTAACAACTTTTCTTGTTACTTTTGATATTTCTCTTTCTAAATTTCTAACACCAGACTCTCTTGTGTAACTTCTAATTATCTCTTTTATTGTACCATCTTCTAAATTTAGTTCACCCTCTTGAACACCATTTTCTTTAATTTGTTTAGGTAACAAATACTTGTTTGCAATATTTATCTTCTCATCTTCTGTATATCCAGGAATTCTTATAACTTCCATTCTATCAAGAAGTGGAGGTAAAATATTTAAAGTATTTGCTGTTGTTACAAACATTACATCAGATAAATCATAATCAACTTCTAAATAGTGATCATTGAAAGCTGTATTCTGCTCAGGGTCTAATGCCTCCAGCAAAGCTGAGGATGGATCTCCTCTATAATCATTTCCAATTTTATCTACTTCGTCTAATAAAAATAAAGGATTTTTTGTACCAGCTTTTTTCATCATTTGAATTATTTTTCCTGGTAATGATCCAATGTATGTTCTTCTATGTCCTCTTATTTCAGCTTCGTCCCTAACACCACCTAACGACATTCTTATAAACTGTCTGTTAGTAGCTTTAGCTATAGATTTTCCAAGTGATGTTTTTCCAACTCCTGGGGGTCCAACCAAACATAAAATTGGTCCTTTAATTTTATCCATCCTTTTTTGAACAGCTAGAAACTCAATAATTCTCTCTTTAACTTTCTCTAAACCAAAATGATCTTCATCTAAAATTTTAAGACCTTTATTCAAATCAATATCTACATCATTTTTTTTAAACCACGGAAGATCAATCATCCAATCTAAGTAATTTCTAACAACTGTTGCTTCTGCAGACATAGGACTCATGTTTTTTAATTTCTTAAGCTCAGACATGCACTTCTTCTCAACTTCTTTTGGCATTTTAGCTTTTTGAATTGATTTTTTTAAGTTAGTAGTTTCGTCTTTGCCGTCTTCAATTTCACCTAATTCTTTTTGAATTGCTTTTAATTGTTCGTTTAAATAATATTCTCTTTGAGTCTTTTCCATTTGAGTTTTAACTCTTCCTCTAATTCTTTTTTCTACACCAATTATACTTGTTTCACTTTCCATCATTTTAATAGCTGCATTTAATCTTTTCTTAACATCCAATGTTTCGAATATTTGTTGCTTTTCTGATATTGATGCATTTAGGTTTGAAACAATATTATCTACAATTTTAGATGGATCTTTTAATTGTTTAATATTGCTAATAGTTTCTGATGAAATTTTTTTATTTACAGAAGTTAACTTTTCTAATCTTTTTACAGCTGTTAGAGCTAGAGGTAGTAGATCTTCATCTTTGTTTAAAACATCTTTCTGATGTTCATATATACAAGTAATAAATTTTTCATCATCTTTGAAATCAATAATTTTTACTCTTTTAATTCCTTCGACTAAAACCTTAACTGTACCGTCTGGAAGTTTTAAAAGTTGTAATATGTTGCTTTCGCATCCATAAGAAAATACATCATTTTTTTTTGGATCATCAACTTCAGAATTTTTTTGAGTAACTAATATTATTTTTTTGTCACTTTTCATTACCTCGTTTAAGGCAGTTATAGATTTATCTCTTCCAACAAATAGAGGAATTACCATACTTGGAAACACTACTATATCTCTTAAAGGTAATAGGGGCTGTATTAATTTAACTTCCATATTTATAAATATGGATATTATATTTTATAATGCAATAGGAAACTTTTGTTTATTAACTCTTATTAAGCCGCAGAAGTCTTTTCTGTTTTTGATTTGTTCTTCGTATGAACAATAATTGGCTGAGAGGTACCCTTAGTTACTCCACCATCAATAATAACTTCTTCAATGTTATCCTGTCCAGGAAGATCAAACATAGTTTTAAGTAATAAATTTTCTAAAATTGATCTCAATCCTCTAGCCCCAGTTTTCTTACTTATTGCTTTATTAGCAATATCTTTAATAGCCTGATCTTTAAATGTTAGTTTTACACCCTCTAATCTAAATAGTTCTTGATATTGTTTTATCAAAGAATTTTTTGGCTCTTGTAAAATTTTTACTAGAGATTTCTCATCCAAATCTTCAAGTGTGGCTGTAATTGGTAATCGACCAATAAACTCAGGGATTAGACCATATCTCAACAAATCTTCTGGCTCTAAATTTTTCATCCATTCACCAGTTTTTTTATCCTCTAAAGTTTTTACTTCTGCACCAAATCCAATAGAAGATCCTTTATCTCTTTGAGATATTATTTTATCTAGACCAGCAAAAGCTCCTCCACAAATAAATAAAATGTTAGTTGTGTCAACTTGTAAAAATTCTTGTTGAGGATGTTTTCTTCCTCCTTGAGGAGGAACGCTTGCCACTGTTCCTTCCATAATTTTTAATAAGGCTTGTTGAACTCCTTCTCCAGATACATCTCTTGTGATAGATGGGTTTTCAGACTTTCTACTAATCTTGTCCACCTCATCGATATAAACAATACCCCTTTGAGCTTTTTCAACATTATAATCTGCTGCTTGTAATAATTTCAGAATTATATTCTCAACGTCTTCACCTACATAGCCTGCTTCAGTTAGTGTAGTGGCATCAGCCATAGTAAAAGGTACATCAAGTATTCTTGCAAGCGTTTGAGCTAATAATGTCTTTCCACATCCTGTTGGTCCTACCAACATAATATTAGATTTAGACAGTTCAACTGTTTTGCTTGTTTTATTTTCGTAGTTTAACCTTTTATAATGATTATGAACTGCAACTGATAAAACTTTCTTTGCATGAGATTGTCCAATGACATAATCGTCAAGAACTTTACATATCTCTTTTGGTAAAGGTAATCCATCCTGATGTTTTACAAAATTATCTTTACTTTCTTCTTTAATTATATCCATGCAAAGTTCTACGCATTCATCACAAATAAATACAGTTGGTCCTGCGATTAACTTCCTAACTTCGTGTTGGCTCTTGCCACAAAAAGAACAGTAAAGAATATTTTTATTGTTGCTCATAAATTTTTATTCGAATCAATTTTAATACTTTAATACATATGATACAAAGTAATCAAGTAGAGGTTGTGGACAAACTATATATTGTGACCTATTCTCTTTTTTCTACCACTTTGTCTATAAGACCGAAACTTTTTGCATTATCAGGAGTCATAAAGTTATCTCTCTCTAATGCTGATTTAATTTCATCAACTGATTTTCCAGTATGTTTTGAGTAAATTTCATTTAATCTTTTCTTTAAAGATAAAACTTCATTAGCGTGAATTTCAATATCTGTTGCTTGTCCTTGAAAACCAGCAGAAGGTTGATGAACCATTATTCTAGAATTTGGCAATGAAAATCTTTTTCCTTTAGCACCAGCTGCAAGTAAAAATGAACCCATGCTTGCCGCTTGACCTATGCACAAAGTACTTATTTCTGGTTTGATGTATTGCATTGTATCATAAATACCAAGTCCAGCTGTTACAAGTCCACCAGGACTATTTATATATAAAGAAATTTCTTTCTTAGGATCTTCTGATTCTAAAAATAATAATTGCGCAGTAACTAATGATGCAACCGCATCATTTATGGGACCAACTACAAATACAATTCTCTCTTTTAAGAGTCTAGAATAAATGTCATATGCCCTTTCTCCTCTACTTGATTGTTCGACAACCATAGGGATAAGGGTGTTTAATTGTTCTGGAATTTTAATAGACATAATCGATTCTATTATTCTTATACAACTTGTGATTACTTTTGGCTAACCTTTTTTACTTTTTTTGGTTTTGATGAGGAGGTTTTAGTTTTTTTGGTTTCTTTCGATTTTGTTTTTACCTCTTTTTTTTTAGGATCTATTTTTTTCTTATTTTTTTCATCATCATCTTTTTTAGAAAGTTTAGCTTGCTCTTTAATGTTGTTTTCGTTTTCTTGTTTTATAATTTTCTCAGCTTCTTCTTTAGTAATTTCTTTTTTAGTAGTTTTTGCTTTTTTCTTAATTTCTTCAATTATTTTTTCTTCGTAAATTTGTCCTCTTAAACTATCTATGGCTGCTGGATTTTGTTCATAATAATCTTTAACAATCTTCTCTTGACCTGGCATCATTCTAAATTGTTTTTGTATTTCCACATTAATTTCTTCCTGGGACACATTAATTTTATTTTCCTCACCAAAAGCATTTAAGATTAATCCAGTTTTAATTCTTTTTTTAGCTTGTTCCTCTAATGATTTCTTGTTCTTTTTAACTTCATCTTCCTTCATTCCCTGAGATAATATTTTGACCTCCTGTTCAATTAAATTACCAGGTAATTGGTCTAATTTTTCTTTCTCTATTTGCTCAAGAATACTTTTCTTTGTAATCATGGCTAATGAATTTTTATATTCATCATTAATTTGTTTTGAAATAAGTTCTTTTAAATTTGCTAAATCTTTTGCACCCATATTTTTAGCAAAATCATCATTAATTTTTATTTCTTCTGGAATTCTTACTGATGTAACCTTGCATTCAAACACAGCAATTTTATTAATAAGTTCTTTTTCAGGAAAATTTTCAGGCAGATTTACTTGTACATTTTTTGTATCACCTGATTTAACGCCTTCTAATTGTTTATCAAAACCTTTTATAAATAAATCTTTTCCAAGAACCAATTGGGTATTTTTACCCTCGTTACCCTTAAATTCTTTGCCGTCAATAGTTCCTTTATAATCAAAAATTACAAGATCATTAATTTTTGAGCTATAATTTGTTTCTGCATCCTTGAAATTATTCTGATTTTTTGCAATTTCATTAATTCTTTTATCTGTTTCTTTTGGATCAATTTTTACAACATACTCATCTACTTTAATTGAGCTTAGTCCTTTTGCAGAAACCTCTGGCAGTTCGGTAACTGAAATGATGTATTCTAAATCTTTACCTTCACCAAAAGACTTTAAATCTATTTTTGGTTGTCCAGCTGGTTTGATTTTATTTTCTTCTAGAGCTTTTGTTGTCGTATCTTTTAGCAACTTATCAATTACCTCACCATAAACAGCTTTACCAAATTGTCTTTTTAATACTTCGGTAGGTACCTTGCCAGGTCTGAAACCTTTTATTACAACGTCTTTTCTTATTTCTTCATATTTCTCATCCATAAAGCCTGAGATTGTTTTTTTATCTATAAATACTTTAAGATCTTTTTTTAAACCTTTTTTATTTTCTATTGTTACTTTCATAATCTATTAATGGTAGGCGAGAAAGGACTCGAACCTTCACAGCTTGCACTATTGGTTCCTAAGACCAACGCGTCTACCAATTCCGCCACTCGCCCAAATTTATGCTGTTTTATATAGTATTGATCTAATTTGTCCAATCAGAATAATAGTGTAAAAGGATATAAATATATAAAAAAATGATAGTTTCACCCTGTATAAGCATTTGCAAAATGGATCCTGTAACTGGATATTGTTATGGCTGTGGAAGAGACAATGATGAAAAGAAGATTTGGAAAGACCAGAATACCAAAGATGAGTGGAAAAAACAAAATTTAGAAGATATTCAGAAGAGAATGCAAGGATGGCAGTTGGAAAGTTTCAAAGAATCTTATGAACATAAAAAAAATAATGGAATGTCCTTATTTAAAAAGAAGCAACTAAATGACTCAAACTAGATTAGTAGTAATAATTTATATAATTGGAATTCTTATTGGAGCATTTTTTTTTGATTTGTGGGGTGCTGAAACGAGTGCTGTAAAAAGTTTAGCGGCGATGTTTTGGACAGCATTATTGCTTATAGCTATTGTATTTGCTGATAAAAAAAAGAAATAATTAATCTTTTTGTATTAGTTCACTTATGAATAAATCCCCATTACCGTCTTCTACTGCTTTTTTGTAAAAAGATTTTTTTACATCAGCTAATTTTTCTGCATTACCTAAATCTTTTAGCATTTCATGGATATAAGTAAGATCTTTTAAAGTATTGGAAGTCGAAAATTTAAATCCAGTATAATCGTCTTTAAGCACATTATCAAAAATTCTATTTAAAGCTGTTGAGTTTCCAGATCCTAATTTTGCTACTGCAAAAAGTTTTTCTAGATCAATATCTAATTTTTTTGCGCTCTTGATGAATTCAATAACATTTGTTGCGGTACCGAGTGACAAAAAATTATTTAGTAACTTTGACTTTGCTCCCTTACCCACTTCTCCGAAATGGAAATAATCTTTGCAAAAAGTTTTTAAGTAAACTTCAGATTTTTTAAAATTTTCCTCTGATGCTCCAACAATACCTCCACAAACACCTTCTTCTGCTTGAACGGGACCTCCCATTACGGGGCATTCAATGTAGTTAATTTTTTGTTTTGAAAAAATCTGTTCCATCTGAATAGATCCATTTTGGTTATGTGTTGTAACATCAATAATTAATGTATTGTCTTTTAGTAAAGTTGAGACTTTTTCAGCAATACTAAGAGCGATTGGAGTATTAGTAACACAAAGAAATAATGCATCTAAATTTTTTTCACACAATTCATTGTAAGATTTTACCTCAATAGCACCATCACTTACGATCCTGTCTATTGGTGCCCTTTTATTGTTTGCAATAACAAATAGGTTATTTCCATTTATTAAAATATTTTTAGCTATCCCATAACCCATGTAGCCAACACCAATAAAACCAACATTCATAATTTATGTTAATTATAGTATAAGACATAGAGATTAAAAATTAATAATTATGACTAATGATTTTGAAAAACTTGAAAATTTGATAGTAAGCTGCAAAAAATGCCCTAGGTTAGTGAGTTTTAGAAAAAAGATTGCTAAAGAAAAAAGGAAACAATACATAAATGAAAAATACTGGGGAAAACCAATAACAGGGTTTGGTGACCCAAAAGCTAGAATATTATTTGTTGGTTTGGCGCCAGCTGCACACGGTGGCAATAGAACCGGTAGAGTTTTTACAGGAGATAGATCGTCTGATTTTTTATACAAATGTCTTTATAAGGCAAAATTATCTAACCAGCCAAATTCGGACCACAGAAATGACGGACTTAAATTGAGAGATATATTTATAACTACTGCTTTAAAATGTGTCCCGCCTGGAGATAAACCAACAAAAAAAGAGCTAAACACTTGCTTTAAATATTTTAATAAAGAAATTGAATATTTAGAAAATTTAAAGATTGTTGTTGCACTTGGGAAAATAGCTTTTGATTCATGTATACAATTTTACAAAAAAAATTACAGAATTGATTCAAATATTAAATTTGGGCATAGTAAATTCTTTAAACTCCCAAATAATATTTTATTGGTTGGTTCTTATCATCCAAGTCCAAGAAATGTAAATACAGGCAGAATTGATGTAAATAAAATGACTAATTTATTTACTAAAGTAAAAAATACTATTTAGTTAATTGTTCTTTGAGTTTTTTAGGCATTTTGGTTGGTTTGCCCTCTTTATTAATTGTAGCTAAATGAACATCTGCAGTTAAAATTAAATTATCCTTTACATAAATATCTTGCTTTATTTTAATTGATACATTCTTTACTTCAACAATTTCAGAAAAAATATCAAGTTTATCCTCTAACCTTGAAGGTTTTATAAAATTTAAATTACAAGATTTAACAATTATATATATCCCATAATTTTCTATCAGTTTAGAATTTGTAAAATTTACAGAGGCTATAGCGTCAGTTCTAGCACGCTCTATAAATTTTAAATAATTTGCATAATAAACTACTCCACCAGCATCTGTATCCTCATAATAAACATTAAAACTTGATTTAAATTTTTTCATAAAAATAATAATATCAAAGTGAAAATATTTTTTATACTAATGATTATTACAATATGAAAATTTATATTATTTGGTTAATTGGTGTTATATTATGGAATTTCGGATATCCAGAAGCTGTGCCAATCCTTGATGTTTTGGCTGCAATACTACTCTCTTTATTAAGTTTTGGTTTAAAAAAATATCTTAATTAAACTTTTACTCAGAGGAAAAAAAAATATTTTGGTAATAACTAACTGCTGTTAGTTTTGAATTATCGGTATCTGCCATAATTGCTATTCCTGAAAGCTCTTCAACATTTAAATCATGAAATTTTTTAAAGTCTTCCTTCACATTAGCTTTTACTGTAACCCATTCATTTAAATTTGGCTTTGTTGAAGCCAGAACACGATCAATAGATTTTTTTGTATATGGGCTGGGCCATGTCTCGCCTACATTTGAATTGCTTGAAAAAACATAATTAATAGCTCTATTTGATAGTGGGGTTGCACCAGTTTTTTTGATTACAAAAACTCTAGCAGCAAAATCATGACCTTTTTTGGTATTTTCCTTTATCCCTTTAAGATCTTTTTCAATCTTCCAAGTAATATTTATAAAAGGGGTTTTATCTAAATTAATTTTTATTTCTTTGCCTATTCCTGATGCTGCATTTTCTGCCACTGCTTTTAGATAATTTCCATTCTCATTATTTCCAATAGAATATAATGTTTTTGCGTCAGCTCCTCTTACTTTTCTTACATCTAATGAATTTAATTCCTCCTCAGTAAAATTGAAAACCAATAGTTTTTCGGCACAAACTGAGGATATAAATAAAAGATAAATTGCTATTATTTTGATAAATTTTATAATCACACGTTTCATATAATTAAATATTTTTAATTATCAACTATAATTTAGAATTTACCTTTAAGGTAAAAGAACAATTTTTGGAGAAGAACAGGTTCCGTCATGAATTTGTTTAAAGGCATCTGCGCCTTTCTTTAATTCCCTGTATTCTATCCAATCTAATTTACCAATTTTTCTATCAGCTAAAATTTTTATTGTTTGTTCAAAATCTTTATTAGTATAACAATATGTGCCAATGAAAGTTACCTCTTGAAGAGTTGCTTTTCTAAAATTAAACTGACCTGCTGGTTGGGTTAATCCAATATGAATTATTGTACCTCCAGGTTTAATAACCGATATAGCTTGTTGTCTTGAAACTTCTAAACCAACTGTATCAAATACAACATCGAAGCTGTCATTTTGTACTTCTTCGTCTGAAGGGTTAACAAACTTACCATCAAAATATTTTGCACATTCGCTCAGTCTTAGATTATTTGGGTCAGACATAATAATATTTTTATTCCCCTTAATTTTAGATAATATTAGAGAGCACAATAATCCAATTGCTCCAGCACCCTGAACTAAAGTTCTGCACTCAGAAAGAGGTTTTTTAAGTGAATTTTCTCCCATAAGTACAGCATGTAGTGAGACTGCAGTTGGTTCAGCTATAGCCGCTTCATTAAGTTCTAAATGATCTGGCACCTCATATATATTTTGATTAGGAGAAGAAACCAATTCTGCAAAAACTCCTTGTCTCTCGTAAGGCCTGTTCATTCCTAAAAGAACTCTGTGTGGACATAGATGCTCTCGCCCACTTGTGCAATATTCACACTTTCCACATGTGATTAAGGGATTTAATACAACATTTTTTCCTTGGAATTTGCCATTTTGTATTACACCACTCACTTCGTGACCAATAATTAATGGTGGAATCCTTCTTTCATCTTTTCCATGATACGCGTGCATATCAGATCCACATATCCCTGAAGCATGAACTTTTAATATACTTTCTCCACTTGTCTCTACAGGATCTTTTTCTTCTCTGTAAACCAATTCTTCAACACCAGTATAAACTAAAGCTTTCATAATTATTTTTCAGTTAGAAGATAATATATAAAAAACGATACGACAAATCCTAATATCCAAGAAAATGATTTTATATCTGAGAAATTAATATTCCATAATAATGAAAATGAGAAAATAAAACCTATAACAAGTGAATACAGAGCTTTATAGTTCCAACCATTTGAGTACATATATTCATTTCCATCTCTCAAAAAAAACAGATCTTTGTGATTTACTCTACCTTTTTTTATCAGATAGTAGTCAGCAATTATTATTGCAAAGATTGGACCAAAAAATGCCGCAAGGCTATCGATAATATTTATTACACCTATTTGACTTAAAATAGCAGGCCACAAACCTCCAGTAATAAAACCAAATATTAAAATTAATACTCCAGAGGTTTTGAGATCTAAATTATTAGGAATAAAATTTATTATACTATTTTGCGTAGGAACATAATTGGAGATTAAATTAGTAGATAGAGATGAAAAAATTATAAAAATTAGAGCAAAGACAGTTAAGCCAGTATTATCTAATTTTCCAATAATATCCATTGGCTTAGTTAATATTTGATCAACAACAATAAGCTTTTGATTTAAAACTACATCAACTCCAACAACTATAGATGTTGCTAAAAATGAAAACAAAATCATATTTAGAAAAAGATTTAGATTTCCCAATTTTAGATCTTTTTCTGTTTTGACGTATCTAGAAAAATCTCCGAAATTCAACAACACAATGGAGAAGTAAGAGAAGATTGTACCCGTTAAAACTACAAAAGGTAAAATGTTAGATCTTGAAAAAAAATTTCCGTCTGTTGTATTTGATTTAAGAGACTGAAAAATTTGTGTGTGATTTTCAGAAGTTAAAATTAAAAAAAAAATAAATAAACCAAAATATACGAAAATGGCTGAAAACTGTAAAAAACTTTGATTAAATCTTTGTCCATTTGTAAATAAAAAATATTGAATAACAAAAGTTAATATTAATGAAACCCATTCGATAATATTTAATTCTAGAAAAAAAGCTAAAAAAACTTGACCATCTAGAATTTGACTATCTAAGTTATAGTAAATAAAAATTCTAATTAGATATGTAATTGATTTTGATATGAAAAATGTTTGAATACCAAACATAAAAACACCAATAACAGATCTTAAAAGACTTAAAAATTTGGCTCCATTTAAGCCCATAGACATTCTAAGCATAACGGGGAAAGGTAATCCGTGCTTCTGTGATGGTTTGCCAATCAATGAAATAAAAAAATAAACTAATAAAGAGGCGGCTAATGAAGAAGCTAATACCAGCACAGTACTAAGATTATATATTAAATATAAAGAGGCTATTAACGCAAAGCCTGCAATGGTTTGGATACTATTAGCCCAAAAGCAAAATAAATCGATTGATGTCCATGTTTTATTGCTTGGGTTAACAGTGGCTAATTCAAAATTTTTTAATTCTATATTCTGACTCACTAATGTAACCTTAAACTAAAATATTTATATGTCTATAATAGTGATATCCATAATTTTGTAATTTCATGAATTTTCTAAAAAACAATATTGGCTACGTTTCTATGTTCGTGGCAGTGATAGGCTTTGGATCAGGTCCGCCGTTTGTGAAATTAGCGTTACAGGAATTTTATGTAATGGACTTAATGGCGGTACGATTCTTTTTAGCATTTAGTTTGATGTTAATTTTTGCTTTGGTCATGAGAGCAGATTTAAAAATTAAAAGAATTGGTTTTACGCCCTTCTTAATGGGTTTATTAAACCCTTTTCTAGTTACTTTAAGTTTTCATATTGGTCTTCTGCTAACCTCACCAGTAAATGGAGTTGCTTTAATTAGCACTTTGCCAATATGGCAACCATTTGTTGCAAGAATTTTTTTAAAAGAAAAAATTGAAATAAAAGTAATTATTGGAGCATTTATAACAATTATTGGAACTTTAATTTTGCTTACAAGTCAAACAAAGTCAGGACAAGGAAATTATATTGGTGATTTAATAATTTTTTTAGGAATGATCTGTGTTTCTGTAAATGAAGTTTTGGGAAGAAGATTTATGCAAACTAAAGTTGATCAATTGGGAGTTAATACTTATCAATATTTTATTGGTGCTATACTATCTTTATTAGTTCTTTTTGTAATTTGGCCAAATTCAAGTTTTGAATATAAAAATTATCTAAATTTTTCACCTCCAGTTTTAGCTGCTATTACTTTATCTTGTATAACGTTTGGAGCATATTTGTTTTATAATTTTGCTCTTAGAAGAGTTCCAGTAGGTAGAATTAGTTTGATGTATCCTTTAACAGGCCCTATTGGTGCAACAATGTCTTGGTTAATAATCGACTCTCCAATTTCAACAAAGGTTTTTATATCTTTAGCAATAATTCTAGTTGGAACTATTATACCTCAAATTAATAAGTCTAGCTAAGGTGACGGGTACATTACCCCAGGCAACCATAATGCTATTTTTGGAAATATTATAATTAATACTAAACCAATTACTTGGATTACCATAAATTGCATCATGCCAAGATAAATATCTTTTAAATCCCACTCTGGAACTACACCTTTTAAGAAATAAGCAGATAATGCGACAGGAGGTGAGAGCCAGGCGGTTTGGAGATTAACGGCCACTAATATTGCAAACCATGTAAGATTAAATCCTAACTCTATTACTAAAGGTAATACAATTGGCAATACTATTAAAACTATTGGTACCCACTCTAAAGGCCATCCTAATAAAAATATAGCAGCCATTATAATTGCTAATATTACATATCTATTTACCTCTAAATTTAAAAGGAAATCAGTTAACAGAGAAGGAGTTCCTAATTTTGAGAATACTGCTCCAAAAAAGTTAGATGCAGCAACTAAAAACATTATTAAAGCTGTAATCTCTAAAGTTTTTAAAAGAGCATCTTTCAAACCTGGCAAAGTTAATTTTTTATACGCTAGTGCGAGTAATATAGCACCAAACGCTCCCATACCAGCTCCTTCGGTTGGAGTAGCAAGACCGAATAAAATACTTCCTAGTGCAAAAAAAACTAAACCTGCAGGAGGAATTAATCCCATAATAAATTCATACCAAACCTTAGCCATATTAGTTGGTTGTTCGTTTGCTGGTAAAACAGGGCCAAGTTTCGGATTGAGATAGCATCTTAATGTTGTATAAGCAGCGTACAAGCATGCTAACAGAATTCCTGGCATTATAGCGGCAGCAAATAAATCTGTAACAGGAATTTCTAAAACAGGTCCCATTACAACTAACATAATACTTGGAGGAATTAAAATTCCAAGAGTTCCGCCAGCACAGATTAAACCAGCAGATAGCCTAGTATCATAACCAGTTCTAATCATAGTTTTACCTGCCATAATCCCTAAGATTGTAACTGATGCACCAACAATTCCAGTTGCAGCTGCAAAAATTGTTGAGACAAACATTACTGCATAAAACAAAGCTCCTCTTGTCTTAGAAAGCATTAATTGAACTGCATTAAACAATCTTTCCATTAGACCTGCTTGTTCCATTAAAATTCCCATAAAAATGAAGAGTGGCACGGCGGCGAGTGTGTTCTCCGTCATAATCATATTGAACTGTAGGGTCATTAAGTAAAATACTAATTTACCAAAACCCCAGTATCCAAAAACAAGGCCTAAAAATATTAAAGTAAATGAAATTGGAAACCCAACAAAGATTGCAAATAGCATGCAACCAATCATTATTGCTCCGATAATTTCTGGACTAAAGAAATCCATTATGGCCATCTCCCCTTAACAAAAGCATAATAAGTTTTTAAAATTTCGGATACACCTTGTACTAAAAGTAAAAATGCGCCAATTGGCATACAACTTTTCAAAGGCCACATAATAGGCATCCATGTTGTATCCATGGCTCTTTGAATTCTAACTTTACCACCTAAGCATTCTTCTAAATTTGATCTTCCACAAATTGAAGTATAGGCATAATCAAAGCTTACAAAGAAAAATACGAGAAACCCTGGAATAAAAAATATTAAATATAAAAATAAATCTACTCTTGCCTGATTTTTTACTGACCAATTTCGATAAAGGAAATCAGCTCTAATATGAATACCTTTTGATAATGTATATGCAGCTCCAAGCATAAATAAAGCACCTGCCAACATTCTACTTATGTCGAATGACCATAGAGTTGGTCTATTAAAAAAATGCCTTCCAATTACCTCATGGATCATTGCATAAATCAGAAAAATAGTTAACCAGGCAAATATCTTGCCAGTAATCAACATTTTCGAGTCTATAAATTCTATTGTTTTTGCCATCCAAGGAGTCATATCCTCTGGCATTTTTAAACTTGTTCTTCTTTCGGCTATAAGCTCATCTGTGATATCTAGATTTTCTTTAACTTTTGGTTCTGAGTCTTTATCAACCATTTAACAAGTATATTTATTTAAATTAAATTTGTAAAAAAACGGGGATTTTAAACAATCCCCGTTTTTAGATTTTACTTACTGTTGTGATGCGAATGCAGTTCCAATTGATGCATCAGATGTTTCCATTTGTGCAATAAAAGGCACTACAATTTTAGCATGTGCAGTCATGTGCTCATAAACTTCTTTAAAGAAAGCATTTGATGCAGCATTCTTTTTAAGAGTTGCTTGAGCAGCGTTCATGTACTCAGTGAAATAATCAGCAGGTGTATCCCAAAGTTTTACACCGTGATTTTCAGTAAGGTCGATTAACGCTTTACCATTTTCTACAGCTCTATTAGTGATGTTTCTAGTGATCATCGCTTCAGATGCAACTTCCATTGCATATTTTTGATGGTCAGTTAAAGAATTATAAACATCTCCATTAATATAGATATCACCATTAACTACGTTTTGGTGTAATCCTTGTAGATAGTAGTTTTTAAGAACTTTTTGAAAGCCAAAAACTGAGTCTGGTTTTGGACAACACCATTCAGCAGCATCGATAGTTCCTTTTTCAAGTGCTGGTAATATATCACCACCTGATAAAGATACTGATGCAATACCGATATCTTTGTATGTTTGTCCTGGAATTCCTGGAGGAGTTCTAAATCTGTATTTTCTGAAATCATCCATATTTTTAATTGGCTCTTTGAACCAACCTAATGCCTCAGGTCCTGATGATGCCATCACGAAACCTTTAACATTCATTCCCATTTCGCTCCATAATTGGTCGTATAATTCTTTACCACCATTATCGAAATACCAAGCTAACCAAGATTTAGTACTTAAACCAATTCCTCCACCTGCAACTGGCGATCCAAATAGCATCGCAGCTGGGTGATAGTTTGACCAGTAGTGAGTCCATGCTGCACCACCATCTACTAGACCTTTGTCAACAGCTTCTAGTGTTTCTTTCATACCAACAACTTCACCTTTAGATAGAAGTTCAAATTTTAACTCTCCACGAGTTAATTTTGTTACTCTGTCAGTCCACATTTTTACGATTTGTCCATCGTAAGATGTTTTAGGAAAAGTAAGTTGGATTTTTAATGTTTTAGCAGAAGCAGATCCAATTACTGAAGCTGCAAATACTAAAGCTAAAATCATTGAAGTGATTTTTTTCATTATTTATCCCTCTCTATATTGTTATTAAGTCTTAATAATTGAGGAAGTAAAACTCATTGGTCGCCAAATGTAAAATGATTAATTGCTACACTCTTAATTAATACAACTTGAGGTTTAATAGTAGCTATTTGTTACCCTTAGGGTCAAAAGGATAGTCCCAAGCATCTCCGCCAATTTTTTTAGATATACCTGAGTAATCTGTTTCGCTATCACCCCCTTCACAAAATTCATTAAATATATCTAAAGCATGTTTTCCTAATGGTGTTGAAGCATTTACTGATTTCGAAGCATCATTAGCTAATTTAAGATCTTTTGTCATCATTGCAGCTGAAAAACCAGGACGATATTTATTATTTGATGGAACACCATCAGTTAAATTAGGTAAAGGAGTATAAGTTGATAATGCCCAATTATTTCCTGACGCATTCTTCATGATTTCGTGAACTTTTTTTAAATCCATCTTTAGTCTTTTTGCTAACATTAATGCTTCTGATGCTGCTATCATTGAAATTCCTAAAGACATATTGTTACAAATCTTTACTCCAACTCCACTGCCTTGTGGTCCAGCATGTAAAATTTTTTGTCCCATAATATCCATTAATGGTCTTGCCAAATCTACAGCCTCATCATCTCCACCAACCAAAAAATTTAATTTACCAACTCTTGCTCCCATGACACCTCCTGTAACAGGTGCATCAATCATCTTAATTCCTCTATTTTTCGCTTCCTTGCCAAGCAATAAAGAAGTTTCAATATCAATTGTAGAACAGTCAATTATAAGAGCATCTTTTGAAATTTTATCTATTATACCTTTATCTCCTAAAAATAGTGATTTTACATGTTTGCCTTCAGGCAACATCGAGATTACAAAATTTACACCTTCAAGCACCTCATCTAATGAGTCAACAACATCTAAATTAGCTTCTTTTGCTTTTTGAATCATTTCTGGTGAAACATCGTAGGCTTTAACTTTTTTACCAGCCTTAACTAGTTGGTCAGCCATTGGGTTACCCATGTTACCTACACCAATAAATGCTATTTGATCTGTCATTTTTAATTATCTATATTTGATTTTCCTCTATTAATCAAAACCGTTTTACTTTGAGTAAAATGATTAACCATACTGTCAAATGCATACTCTTTTCCTAAGCCACTCATTTTTAATCCACCATATGAAACATTTGCTCTAGGCGCTACACATTGATTTACTTGAACAAAACCTGCCTCAATTTCCTCTACGAACTGTAAAGCTCTAGATAAATTTTGTGTCCACAATACTGCTGATAATCCAAATGGTGTATCATTTGCACTATTCATTACTTCATCAAATGTTTTAAATGGTATCGCACAAGCAACTGGACCAAAAATTTCTTCTTGGCAAACTGGAGAACTAACTGGAACACCTGACATTAATGTAGGTTCATAAAAGAAACCATTTTTATAATCACCACCTGTTGGTTGATTACCACCATGTACAACTTTGGTTGAAGAGTTTTTTTTAGCAATATCCATATAATGCAAAGTTCGTTTCAGTTGTTCTTCAGAAATAATTGCTCCAATATCAGAACTTTCGTCTAGAGCATTTCCCATTTTTAATTTACTTAATTTTTCAACAGCTCCATCCAGTACTTTGTCATAAATTTTTTCCTGAATATAAACTCTTGAACCAGCAGTACATGCCTGTCCTTGTCGAGTATATCTCATACCATCAATAACCCCTTGAGTTGCAATATCTAAATCTGCATCACTCATTATTATATTTGGATTTTTTCCTCCAAGCTCTAAAGTAACTGGGCATAATTTAGGAGCAGCTTTTTGTGCTATAATTTTTCCTACTGTAAAAGATCCTGTAAAAGTTACTTTTCTCACTTTTTCATGAGTTACAAGAGGTTCACCACACTCTTCTCCATAGCCAGAAATTACATTTAAAACACCAGGAGGAAGTTCTTGTTGAAATATCTCTGATAGAAGAAGAGCACAAAATGGAGCTTGTTCAGCAGTTTTTAAAACAACACTATTTCCAGCTACAATAGCTGGAGCGATTTTTGCTACTGTTAAAAATAATGGCGCATTCCAAGGGACGATCGCACAAACAACCCCTATTGGATCTCTAGTGGTATAATGAATACTATTTGGAATATTGGTAGGATAATTTTCTCCTTTTAATTCTCCAGATAAACCTGCAAACATATTTGTAAGATCAATGGAAGCACCTGTTTCTGGTATAGCCTGTGTTCTTAAAGCATTACCAGTATCTAATGACAACAAAGTTTCAATTTCAGACTTTCTTTCCTCTAATCTTTTTGCTCCAGCAGCAACCATTTTTCCTCTTTCCCTTGCTGGTATTTTTTTCCATTTTTGAAAAGCCTTGTGAGCTGACTCTACCGCAATATTAACATCATTTTTATCACATTGAGGAGCAGAACCTATGTTCTCGCCTGTACTTGGATTTAATACTGGTATTTTATTATTTGTTTGAGCAGATATTAATTTGCCATCAATTAAAATTTTATTAGTTAGTTTTTTTGCATTAATAAGCGCTTGTTCAAGATTTTTTTCAAAGTTACTCATTATCTAATTCTCCTCTTCTAACTTTTGAAGAGAGCCATCCACCGTCAATTTTTATTTCAGATCCATTTATAAAATCAGATTCATCGCTTGATAAAAATACTGCTGCTCCAACTATATCTTTTGGTTCTCCCCATCTACCTACCACGGTTTCTTTTCCCCATGCTTCGCCATGTGTTGGATCTTCAGCATATTTTTGATTAAATGAGGTAGAAATTAAACCTGGACAAATAGTGTTTACATTAATATTTTTTCCAGTTAGATCGACAGATAATGCTCTTGTTAAGCCTAAGACACCGCTCTTAGCAGCAACATATCCTACCCTATCTGGCCTTCCCATAAAACTTGCTATCGACCCAAAGTTAATAATTTTACCTTTTCCATTTTTAATCATATGAGGAATTACAGCCTGACTTGCAAGGAAAGGTGCTGTGAGATTTACAGAAATCATATCATCCCAGTCTTGTTTTGTATGATCTAAAAGTTTCTTAACATGTCTAATTCCCGCATTGTTTATTAGAATATCAATTTTACCGTAATGTTTGATAGTTTGATCTACCATCTCGTTAATGCTCTTTTGATTTGAAACGTCAGTTTTTATAATTATTGCTTCACTGCCTGCCTCTATAATTTTTTTTTTCGCTTTTTCTGAATTTTCAATATCTATTTCTGCGATAACAATCTTTGCGCCTTCTTTTACAAGGCCAAGACAAATTTCTTGTCCTATTCCTTTTCCTCCGCCTGTAACTATTGCTACCCTATCTTTAAGTTTCATTTTTTTAAATGATTTGACGTTATTTTAAGAAGGAAACTAATGCTTTTTTCTCACTAATCCAAGCTTTAATTCCTCCGTCTAGAACGTAAACATTTTTAAAACCAAGATCTTCTGCAAAAGCATTGCCTAAAATTGATGCTGTTTCACCATCATGACTAACAAAAATTATTTCAATATTTTGAGACTCTGCTCCAGCTAAAGCTCTTACTCTATCCATTAGATAAACATTAAATTTTCCATTTTTATCGAAAGCTGTTTCTTGAAACGACTCTTTAATTACACCAGTTTTAATCCATTGATCTTCTGTTCTGATATCTAAAACTACTGCATTTTTTTCCAATAATTTTCTTAATTCATCAGATGTGATTAAA
Source organism: uncultured Pelagibacteraceae bacterium (assembly GCA_902516395.1). Lineage (GTDB taxonomy): Bacteria > Pseudomonadota > Alphaproteobacteria > Pelagibacterales > Pelagibacteraceae > Pelagibacter. The sequence continues at coordinate 20,916 of CABXYN010000007.1, forward strand.
TTATAATTTGGATCTAGAACATCAATAATCTTGAACTCAAAAATAAGATCAGAATTTGGTGGTATTATATTTCCAGCGCCAGTTACTCCATATGCTAGTTCAGCAGGGATTTTAATTTTTCTGACAGTTCCTTTATTGGTTCCAACTATACCCATTTCAAAACCAGGTATAACTTCTTTCATGCCTATTTGAACAACTAAAGGTCTGTCTTTCCCAACATTGGTATCAAAAACTTTTCCATCAACAAAAGAACCAGTGTATTCAATTTGAACCCATGAATGATTGATAATTTTTTTTCCTTCCCCTGGCTTATCAACAATAATTTCTATCTCTGCTGCAAAAACATTACAAATTAAAAAAAAATATATTATTAAGAACTTAATTTTATTCATTTAGATTATTTTCAATTCTTTATAATTATTCTTCTCAACATTTAAACACGCTTTTCTATATTTTGGCATCCCGCCAGGATAGGGTAAAAAAGAGTTTGACTTACCAGGTATATTGTCGCCTTTATACCACGAGCTTTTAGCTTTCATAAATAATGTTTTTTTAACTGAGTTCATAATTTCTTTTTGCCATTTATTTGCTGCTACATTTGTACTTTCTATACTTTGTCTTTTATTATTTTCTAAAAACTTAATACATTTGGTAATCCATTCAACATGCTGCTCAATTTGCACTGGTACATTTGTTAATACTGAGGGACTTCCTGGGCCACTAACAATAAATAAATTAGGAAAGTTAGGAACAATAAGTCCTAAAAAACTTTTAGGTCCACTTTTCCAATATTCAGACAATTTAATTCCTTTTTTTCCAGTTATATTTAATTTTTCGATTGAACCTGTCAAAGCATCAAAACCTGTTGCAAATATAATGTTATCCAGATTGAATTCATTTTTTTTTGTCTTAATCCCTTTTTTTGTAATTTTTATTATTGGGTTTTCTTTTAAATCAACTAATTCCACATTTTTTTTATTGAACATCTCATAATAGTTTGTATTTAAGGTTGGTCTTTTAGCAGTAAATGGGTGGTCAAAATTAGTTAGTATCTTTGCATATTCTTTATTTTTGACAGTTGAGTATATTTTATTTTCTATAAACTTAACTGCTGTTTTATTTGCTTTGATGGTTTTTACTATATCACTAAAAGTTGCTCTAAAGGATAAAGTTCCATACTGCCAAGATTTTTCGTACATCAAATTTCTCTTATCTTCGTCAAAATCGAATGCCGATTTTTTTGGAAATTCAAACGGATGACCACCTGGTGTTCTTTTTAAATAGCTTCTTAATTTATCAAATTCTTTTTTGTAGTTTTTGATGTTTACAGCGGACAATTTTCTATTTCTCGCTGGAATACTAAAATTTGGAGATCTTTGGAATAAGATTAATTTTTTTGCTTTTTTGGCAATTTCAGGTGCAATTTGTATACCTGTTGAACCTGTTCCTACCTGTCCAACAATTTTATTTTTAAAATCAATTTTTTTTTTGGGCCATCTTGCACTATGGTATAGTTGACCTTTAAATTGATTTATACCTTTTATCGCAGGTAAATTAATTGAAGAAAGGGATCCAACTGCACAAATTAAATATTTTGCAAAATAAATTTTCTTATTATTAGTTTTTATTTTCCATAAATTTTTTTTTTCAAAATATTTTAAGGATATTACTTTTTGTTTAAAAACTATGTTTTTTTTTAGATTAAATTCTTTTGAAAAATATTTAAGATATTTTAAAATTACGTTTTGTTTTGGATATCTTTCTTTCCAAGTCCAGTTTTTATAAATTTTTTTTGAAAAAGTAAAACCGTAAGTAAAGCTTTCTGAGTCACATCTTGCGCCTGGGTATCTATTCCAATACCATGTGCCTCCTAAATCATCTCCTTCTTCTAAGACTAAAGTTTTTAATTTTAATTTATCTCTCAAACAGTGAAGTTGATATAATCCTGAAAATCCAGCACCTATAATTAATGCGTCTAAATATTTCATATAAAACTACTTAATCTTATTATTTAATTTATAAAGTATATGTTAAAAGATTTTTAAAAAAAATTAATTATAAAAATATTATGGAAAACTTTGATTATGTTATTTTAGGTGCTGGATCTGCTGGGTGTGTGCTAGCAAATAGATTAAGTGCTAATCCAAATCATAAAGTTTTATTGATTGAGGCTGGGAGTAGAGACACTAACCCTTGGATCCATATTCCAGGTGGATATTTTAAAACAATGTTGAACCCAAAAACGGATTGGTGCTTTCAGACAGAAAAAGAAGAGTTTTGTGACAATAGAGAAATGGTTTACCCGAGAGGTAAAACACTTGGAGGAAGTTCCTCAATTAATGGAATGCTTTATATAAGAGGTCAATCTAACGATTTTGATTATTGGCGACAACTTGGTAATGTAGGATGGTCATGGGAAGATGTGCTACCCTACTTTAAAAAATCTGAAGATTTTCAATTTGGTGAAAATGAGTTTCATGGGTCTGGTGGACCTTTGGCTGTTCAGCAAATAAGAGGAACTTTTAAGGTATGCGATTTATTTATGGATGCAGCAGAGGAGTTTGGTCATAAAAGAACTGATGATTTTAATAATGGAGACAATGAAGGAATGGGTTATTTTCCTTTTACCGTAAGAAATGGTCTAAGATGTAGTACTGCCGTAGGTTATCTCAATCCAATTAAAAAAAGAAAAAATTTAAAAGTTGTTACGAATGCTCATGTTAAAAACATTGAGTTTGATAATAAAAAAGCAGACAAAGTGAATTATTGGATTGGTGAGAATGTAATTACTGTTAAAGCAAATAAAGAAGTAATTTTAAGTTCTGGCACAATAGGTTCGCCTCATATACTTCAAGCTTCTGGTATTGGTCCAGGCGACCTTTTAAAAAAAAATGATGTAAATGTAGTCAAAGATCATCCTGGTGTGGGCATGAATTTAACAGATCATTTAATGTTGAGACCAGTTTATAAAGTTAAAAATTTAGAAAGCTTAAATGACATTTATTATAGTATGACTAAAAAGTTTATGACTGGCCTAAAATATTTCTTATTTAGAAAAGGACCACTAACAGTTGGGGCTAGTTATTTATGTGGATTTGTAAAAAGTGATGATCATTTAGCAACCCCTAATTTGCAATTCCATGTATCTCCTGCTAGCACGGACGTATTAGGTAAAGGCTCCCTTCATAAATTTACGGCATTTACGCCCAGCATAACAAATGTAAGACCAACTAGCAGAGGTTCAATTAAATTAAAATCATCTGATACAAGAGTATCTCCAGAAATTAAGATGAATTACTTATCTACAGACGAAGATAGAGAAATTGCAGGTAAAGCATTAAAAATCACAAGAAATATTGTTATGAATTCAAAAGCTTATAAAGAGTATGAGCCTGAGGAATATAGACCTGGTATTCATATTACGGATAACGAGGAATTGGCTAAAGAAGCTGGAAAATTTTGTAGTACTATTTTTCATCCTGTGAGTACATGTAGAATGGGAACCGATGAAAATGCTGTTGTATCTGATCGATTAGTCGCTCATGGCTTAGAAAATTTAAGAATTGTTGATGCATCTGTTATGCCATCAATAACCTCGGGAAATACTAATGCACCTACTATTATGATTGCTGAAAAAGCAGCAGATATGATAATAGAAGATGCTAGATGACCGAAGAAATAACAATTTTTTTTCAAATAATATTTATAGATTTAATTTTAGCTGGAGATAATGCCATTATTATAGGAATGGTTGCATCAAAGTTTCCCCCTGAACAAAGAAAAAAAATTATTTTTTGGGGCATTGGTGGAGCAGTAATATTAAGAATTTTATTAACTCTCATAACAGCATATCTTTTACAGATTAAAGGTTTAAGATTGATTGGCGGTCTGTTGCTTCTTTACATAGTTTATAAACTTTATGTAGATGTAATTAAAAATTCAAGTGATGGTGAGGAAAATATCAAAGTTGACAACTCATCAATGTTGAAAGCTGTTTGGACTGTTCTACTAGCTGACTTTACGATGAGTTTAGATAATGTGTTAGGTGTTGCTGGTGCTGCTAAAGATCATTATTTTCTTTTAATATTTGGTCTTGTTTTGTCTATTATTTTAATGGCTACTGCTGCAACATTAATTTCTAAATGGATAAAAGAATATAAATGGATAGCATGGGTTGGTTTATTTGCTATATTGTTTGTTGCAGTTGAATTAATTTACACAGACTTAAAACTTTTTATTTAAATGTATTTAAAAAAAATTAATCTTAAAAATAAGTATGCTCTTGTCACTGGTGCTGGAAAAGGATTGGGAAGAGCTTGTTCTATTGCAATGGCTGAGGCTGGTGCAACAATAATAGGACTAAGCAGAACTTCCTCGGATTTAGATAAACTAGAAAAAGATATAAAAAAAGTAAAAAGTAAATTGATAAAAATAAACTGTGATGTAATGGATTACCAAGATTTGAGTAAAAAATTAAAAAAAATAAAAATAATAGATATTTTAGTAAACAATGCTGGGACTAATATTCCAGAACCATTTGATAAAGTAAAACAAGAAAGCTTAAATTATTTGATTGATTTAAATTTAAGAGCCGCATTTAATGTTGCTCAAATAGTTGTAAAAAAGATGATAAAAAATAAGAAAAGAGGTGGATCTATCATAAACATGTCATCACAACTAGGACATGTAGGAATGTCTGGTAGAAATGTTTATAATATGACCAAATTTGGTATTGAAGGACTAACTAAAGGTATGGGTGTAGAACTCGCCACAAAAAATATAAGAGTAAATACCGTAGCACCAACCTTTGTTGAAACACCAATGGTGAAAAAATTTTTTAAAAATAAAGATTTTAAAAAATTAGCACTAGGGAATATTCCTATGGGTAAAGCCGCAAAAGAGAGTGACGTAGCAACTGCAGTTTGTTTTTTAGCTTCAGATGCTGCAGCAATGATAACAGGCACATCTATAAAAATAGACGGTGGGTGGACCGCAAAATAATGAAAAAAATATTGCTTATAATAGCAATTTTATTTCCAACAAATATTCTAGCAATTGAATTTACCGGAAAGTTTATTCAAGGGCATTATATTTTAGGTAAAACTGATCCTAGTTCACAAATTTTAATTGATAAAAAAAATATAAAAGTATCCAAAAATGGTTTCTTTGTATTCGGTATAGATAGAGATAGAAAATATGATGTATTAATTACTAAAATTTCAAATGGTAAAACTAAAAAAATTACTAAACGCGTATTTAAAAGAAAATATAATATTCAAAGAATAGATGGATTACCTGAAAATAAAGTAACACCCCCAGAGTCTGTTTATAAAAGAATAAAAAAAGAGAATGGAAAAATAGGTGAAGCAAGGGCCATAAATTCAGATTTAAATTATTTTAGCAATAAGTTCATTATGCCAGTTAAAGGAATAATAAGTGGAGTTTATGGAAGTCAAAGAATTCTAAATGGTAAACCAAAATGGCCACACTATGGAATAGATATTGCTGCAAAAAAAGGAACACCGATAAAGTCATCTGGAACTGGAGTTGTTACAATGGCTGAAAATGATCTTTATTATACTGGTGGAACAATCATAATGGACCACGGCCATGGCATTTCAACAATCTATTCACATTTAGAAAATGTAATGGTTAACCTTGGAGACTTAATAAAACAAGGTGATATAATTGGTACAGTAGGTTCTACTGGCAGATCAACAGGTCCTCATCTAGACTTTAGAGTTAATTGGTTTCAAACTAGACTTGATCCAATGACAGTTATTCAATAATCTATTGCTATGAAAAATGGCATCCAATCAGTTTCAAAAAGACTAGTTAATGCCTACAACAAAAATAAATTAATTAATCCAATACCAGAGAAGTTTTGCAAAAATATTAAACTTGCACATAAATTAAGAATGTTATGTGAAAGTAAAATTAATGATAAAAAAATAGGATTTAAAGCAGGTGGAACAATTTTTGCTCTGTTAAAAAAATTGAAAGAAAAAGAACCTTTCCATTCAACCGTATTTCAAAAAAATCTTATTAAAACAGGGGGTAAAGTTAAGGTAAATAAATATGCTCTCGGTATTGAAGTAGAAGTTTATTACATTATTAAAAAATCCTTTTTTGATTTTAAAGGTAGCCTAAATCCAAAAAATGTCACAAAATTTATAACCCATATGGGACCTTGTATTGAGGTAGTAGGTTTTAGACAGAGGAAAAAAGGTATTAAGTATTTAGGTGATTTGTGCAGCGATTTTGGAGTAAATATTAAATTTATTACGGGACCAAAAAAGAAGTTTAAAAAATTAAATTTAAATAATTTAAAAACAAATTTAAAAAATAATAAAGGTTTAAATGTCAAAGGTAATACAAATACTGTTTATATAAACCCTCTTAATTCTCTAAAATTTGTCTTAAATAAAATTAGGAAAGAAAAAGTAAAATTAGATAAAGATTTCTACGTGTTCACAGGCTCAACGGTAGGAGTTGTTCCAATAAAAAATAAGGGCGAATATATAGGCAAAGTTGATAAAATCGGATCAGTTAGAACCACTATCAATTAATGGGTCTTCATTTTTCCTCAGAAGAATTCAAAAGTAGAAAAAATAAAGTTATTACTAAATTAAAAGAGGAAAAAATAGATGCCTTGGTCATGTTTAGACAAGAGTCTATGTATTGGCTTACTGGTTACGATACATTTGGTTATGTTTTTTTTCAGTCCTTAATATTTGACCAAAAAGGTAATTTAATATTATTAACTAGAGCTCCTGATTTAAGACAAGCACAAAATACCTCAAATATAGAAAATATAAAAATTTGGGTTGATAAAGGCGATTCTAATCCTACAGAAGATCTAAAACAAATCTTAAACGAACTTAACTTAAAAGACAAAAAAATCGGTATTGAGTATGAAGCTTATGGACTTACTGGACGTAATGCAATTAATTTAAATAAATCATTAAAAAATTTTTGCTCTTTAGATGATAAATCTGAATTAATAACAAAACTCAGGGTAATTAAATCTCCTGAAGAAATAGTTTATGTTAAGAAAGCTGCAACCCTTGCCGACAAAGCTTTAGATGAAGTTTGGAAATTTGCTAAAAAGGGAGTGAGTGAAAGTAAAATACTTGCTGAAATGAATAGAGTAATTTTTGAAGGAGGTGGGGACTATCCTGCAAATGAATTTATAATAGGTTCTGGTAAAAACGCACTACTATGTAGATATCAATCTGAAAAACAAATACTTAATGATGTAGATCAACTAACTATTGAATGGGCAGGCACGTATAGACATTATCATTCTGCAATGTTCAGAACTATACCGATTGGAAAAGCAAATCCCAAACATTATGAAATGCACGAGGCTTGTGAAGAAGCACTAAAAAATTGTGAAAATACATTAAAACCTGGCAATAAAATTGGAGAGGTTTTTGATATGCATGCAAAAATATTTGATAATTTAGGTTATAAAGATTGTCGGATGAATGCATGTGGATATTCGTTAGGTGCAACATTTTCCCCTAATTGGATGGATTGGCCAATGCTTTACACGGGCAATCCTTATGTAATCCAACCAGGAAATGTTTTCTTTATGCACATGATTCTAATGGATAGTAAAAATGAGTTAGCTATGAATCTAGGTGAGACTTACATTGTTACTGAAAAAGGAAATGAAAGACTAGGTAATCAAAAGACAGACTTGGTTATTCTCTAAGTATTAAACAATTTTAAAACCCAGTTTGGTCATAATAATAAGTTATCTAATTGAAAATATTATTTGTAAAAGATACTTTATTAATACCATATCTCATGGTGAAAAAGAGGCCGATTTCGCATCGGTTAAAAGCGAGTTTTGGAAAAACAAACAAGGAGAGTGTATGAAAAGAATGCACAGAGTTTTAAGTTCGTTTAGCCGAGGCTCAAAGAACGCTAGGCTAAATCAATTAATGTTTCGAAATTTGAAAACTGTAGAAACTAATGCCAACGGTACAAGTGGATACGTTATTAAATCAGGAAAAAATTCTGGGGAAACATTAGGACACTTGAAAAAAGAGAGTAAAAAAATATAGCTTAAAGAATGAGATATGGGGCATGTAAAAATAACTGCCCCATATTTTTTCTTTCTATTTTACTGGGGTCATAATTTTTTGACCTTCAACTCCCATAGCAACAACAATTGCTTTAACAGGAACATCTCCAATATTTTTAGATTCATGAGCCACACCTACATCTTCAATAAATGCATCTCCAGCTTTATAAACATAGCTTTTGCCACCTTGAGTAAGTTCAATTTCTCCCTGTTGTATCATTATTAAAACAGGGAACGAGTGAGTATGCGGAACTACAGGGCCTCCTACGGGCACAGTAAATTCAAAAGCTGTGATCTTTGCTTTACCGGATGGATAAACAATATCGTTACCCATACCAGTCTGACTAGTTGATAAAATTCTTTTTACATGACCATCAGCAAAAACAGAGCTGTTTAAACCAAATGATACAAATAAAATTAGAAATAATTTTTTCATAAAATACCTTTCTGATTAATAAAGTTTAACTATCAGGCGATAGAAATTAATATATATGGCAAAATGTAATCTATTTACTCCACTCAACTTTAAACATAGCTTCGTTGCGTCTCATCATAGGAAGCGTAAAAGGCCCATTATAGGTTGCTCTTATTGGAGGTCCTTTAATGATTACTTTATCCTCTAAGAGTTTTTTATTTAGAATTTTCTTATGTTTGAAGAAATTATTATCTGAGGCTCTTCCAGAATATTCTATTACAGCAAAAAAACCTTCTTCTATTGTTGAGATTTTAACATCTGAATTTGTGGGTATAGGCGCATTCTCTTTTGTAAATTTTGATGGAAGATAAAATTGCATATAGTATCCATTATCCTTCTCACCCTGTGTTACTGGCACAGTCATTTTAATTTCTTGGGATTTATTATTCTTACCCGAGATATATTTAAAAAGTTTTCTAAAACTACTGTCATCATTTCTACTTACAACTTCGACAACTAGACGGTCTTTATAATGTCTCACTTCGTATATTTCAGACTTATATACTACATCATATTGAGATTCCTCATAAGCCATTGAAGTAGAGTAAGGTAAAATACAGAATATATAAATCAAAAAAGATATCGATATTATTGATTTTCTCATTTAGTTAGATCCTAACTCTTGCAACCTATCAGATAAATAAGTTTGCTCACTATTATTTCCTGAGGCAAGTTTGATAATTGCATTCACAACTATCTCAACTTTTATTGGAGTATATTTTTTAAATCCACCAAAAAAGAATAAGGATAGAAATTTCATAACTGGAATTCCTAAAACCTCAACAATTCTAAAGTCTTTTCTGTTGCCAACTAAAAATGAGGGTTGAATAATGCTTAGGTTAGAAAACCCAATCTTTTTTAGCTCCTCCTCTACTTGACCTTTATTTTTTAAATATGTACTTGAGGCTTTTGGGTTTGCTCCAATTGAGGAGACATAAATAAAATTACTAATTGAATTAAATTTTGCAATTTTTGCTAATTGTATAGGCAAGTCATGTTCTATTCTTCTATATTCGTTTTTATCGGGTGTGTCTTTGTGAGTTGTACCAATGCAAAAAAAACAATCATCACCTGTTAATTTTTCTTTTAAAGTGTCTAAATCTAAAAAATCTGTATTGATCACTTCAACTTTTGAATTATCAATAGAAGGTAATTTTCTAACAAATATTTTTATTTTGTTGTAAGTATTATTGTTGATTAAATTATCTAGTAAATTAGATCCAATTAACCCAGATGAGCCAAATAAAACAGCAGTTTTCATTGTTATCTTAAATACTCTTCTTTCATAAATTTTTTTATTCTATTTGCTCCTTCAATTATATCTTCAGTGCTTCTAGCGTATGAAAACCTTATTGTAGAATTTCCTCTTTTTTGATCGAAATCAAGTCCAGGAGTTATTGCTACTCCTGCCTTATCAAGCACTTCTTTACAAAAGTTAAGGCTATCTTTCGAATACTCTGAAATATCAATGTAGATATAAAAAGCACCATCTGGGGGAGAAAATTTATTTAAACCAGCCTTAGGTAACTCTTCTAACAAAATTGATCTATTTTTTTTATAAACCTCTACATTTGTATTTAATTCCTCTTTTGCATCCATTGCTGATAGAGCAGTTAATTGACTAACATGAGGAGGACAAATAAAAAGATTTTGAGATAATCTTTCTACTTGTCTCACATGATCTTCAGGAACAATCATCCAGCCTACTCTCCAACCTGTCATAGAAAAATATTTAGAAAAGGAATTTATAACATAACATTCATTTGAAATTTCTAATGCAGATGTAGGATTATTTTCATATTGAATTCCATGATAAATCTCATCGCTAATAAAACTCACTTTATTTTCATGCGCAGTATTAATAAGTTCTTCTAGTTTTTTTTTATCAAGCATTGAACCGGTGGGATTTGCAGGAGAAGCAACTAATAAACCATTTAAATTATTTTCTTTAATATCTTTCGGTATAGGCTGAAATTTATTTTGCAACTCTGTAAAAATATCAATTGGAATTAAATCTTGAGACTTTAAAATTTGTCTATAGCTAGGATAGCCTGGAGCGGCAATGCCTACTCTATCTCCAACATCAAATAATGCTGCAAAAGAAAGTATAAATGCTCCTGAAGATCCAGTTGTTATAATTATTCTGTCTGGGTTTAAATCAATATTGTACCAATCTCCATACAATTTAGAAATTCTATTTCGTAATTCTGGCAAACCTAAAGTAACTGTATAGCCAAGATCATTATTAGAAATTTCATCTGAAATAAATTGTTTGGCGCGCTTTGGTGCTGGTGTTCCTGGTTGACCTACTTCCATATGAATTACATGCTTGCCATTAGCTTCTGCTTTTCTAGCAGACTCCATTACATCCATTACAATAAATGGGTCTACATTACTTCTTTTAGATTTCTTCATTTAGTTTCTATTTCTGGATTAAATATTATAAACTGATCTTAAACACTCTTGCTGTTTTTTCGTCTGAAATATTTAGAATTTTAAACTTGGATGTTTTTTCTAACTTTTGACCTTTATTAGTTACAAAAGATTTCATTTTTTTTACTTCGCCTTCAGGCATTTTTCTAGTGTATTTTAAAGTATGCTTTTTTGATCCTATAATAAATATTGTTTTCATAAATCTTAAGTTAATATATTACAAAGTATCAATTGATCCAATAATATTTAAATTCTTATCGGTTATTACTATTTCTCCTGAAGAAGTCCCTATATTTAGCATTGAAGATATAACAACAAAATGAGTAACAAAAATTATATTTTCTTTACCATTCCATTGATTAATAAACTCTTTTAGTTGAGTTATTTGCCTCTCTTCATTTGCTTCAAATCTAATATCATAAAAAGAATTTAGCGCACTAAATGTTTCGTAATTTTTAAAAGCAAATTTAGCTGTATCTATACATCTGCACCATTCACTTGAATAGACATTTTCAATTTTAATCTTGTTTTTATTAAATATACTTCCAATAAATTTTGACTGTTCAATTCCTCTTTGATTTAAATTTCTTTGGGTAGAACAATCATTTAAATCAAAATTTTCTGGATCTCCATTCCCTGGTGCAAGCGCATGTCTAATAAAAATTATTTTTCCTCCCTCTTTTAAAGAAGTAAGGACTTCTTCTACAGAATAAGCAGAATTAACTATAAAAATATTGATAAAAAAAATTATTAGCAGTTTTTTCATTTACACAGATTGATTTTTAATCAACTCTTTAATCTGTGGTATCATTATTTGTGGTGACCTCATGGACGGATAAATCTCTTTTACTTTTTCATAACTCTTTAAAGCCTTTTCGTAATTTTTTAACTTTATTTGAACGAGACCCTGTCCTGATAATGCTCCAAAATGCCTTTTCTCAAGTTTTAATACGTTGTCTATATCATTTTGAGAATCTTGATATTTGCCCATTAAATAAAAGACAGTTGCTCTTTTATTCCAAGCTTCTGCCCAAGCAGGATCTTTTTTAATTACTGTTGTGAATATATCTACAGCAACTGAATATTGCTCTTGATTCATAAATTTTGTTCCTCTTGATAGCAAAGAAGTTAAATTTTGATTAGTGGGATGTTTTGTCCAAATATCCCAAATTTTCATCTCTGTATCAATTGCAATTGGGTGGTTTTGAATTTTTAATTTTTCAAATAAGTTATTTAATCTTATTTCGTATTCATTAGAGTTTGATGAGTTGGTAATAAAAAAAATTGCAAAAAAAATGGTTATTATTTTTTTCATTTAAAAATTATTTTCCACCTACAACCATACCTTCAACCATCATTGTCGGTGAATTCGTTGCATAATTAAATTCCAAATCGTCGGCTAAAGTTATATTTTTAAAAATACTATTTAAGTTTCCAGCAATTGTAATTTCACTTACTGGATATGAAAACTCTCCATTCTCAATCATCAGGCCAGATGCTCCTACAGAATAATCACCGTTAATAATATTTGTACCATGTCCAATAGTTTCTTTAATATACAAGATTTTATTTTCTGATTTTACTAGATCTTCAAATGTTTTTGATCCATTTTGAAAATATAAATTTGTTGTTCCACTTGCCCTACCATTAGATTTTCTATTTATTTTTTTACCATTGTAAGTATCAATTAAATAGTCTTGGAGAATACCGTTCTTTATCAAATCAAGGTTAACTACAGCTATACCTTCGCTATCAAAGTAACGAGATCCATTGGCTTTTCTTATATTACCATGATCTTGTATATTTATTTCAGAGTTAAAAACTTGTTGATTTAATTTATCTTTTAAAAATGTAGTACCTTTTGCAATTGCACTCGATGATATTGCACTTGCAAAAACAGATAGAAAGTTTTTTGAAATTCTTTTATCAAATATTAGACTAATTTTTTCACTTTTTATTTTTTGTGGATTTAATTTCTTTACTGCATGCTCTGCTGCAATAGATCCAAGTTGTTTAGGTTTTAAAATATCACTATAAAACCTTTTACTTGTATACTCATAATCTCTTTCCATGCTTCCATTACTTTTTGAAACAACTTCACAGTATGCAGTAAATTGTGAAGTTTTATATCCATCAGCGAATCCATTTGAATTGGCTAATAAAAAATTTGATTTGTTCTCACCAAATCCAGATCCATTAGTATTCATTATTTTATCATTTGAAAAAGCTTCCTCTTCTGCCTCTTTTATATAATTAATCTTATCTTCATTGCTTAAATGAGTTTCATCATACAAGTCTAAGTCTTTTAATCCTTTAAAATGGAGGTCTTTATCTGGTAATGAATTATATTCATCCTCAGGAGTAATTTTCATTGTTTCAATACATCTATTTACTAACTCATCTAAATTACTTTCTTTAAGATTTGATGAGGCAATTGAAGACTTCCTTTTGCCTAAATAAGTAGTAAGAACTACTCCAAGATTTTCAGACCTTTCAGATCCATCAAGTTTTTTATTCCTTACATTTACATTTTCAGAAACAGAACTTTGCACTAATATATTTGCATCAGATGAACCTAATTTTTTTGATTTACTGAGGCATATATCTGCAATTTTTTTTAGATACTGTTGATCTTTAATCATTTTACTATAGTTGGGTTCCGCCAACAGTCATATTATTGATAAGCAAAGATGGTTGTCCAACACCAACTGGTACACCTTGTCCAGCTTTACCACACGTTCCAATGCCAGGATCTAACATCATATCATTTCCAACCATTAAAATTTCTTTTAATGAAGATGGTCCATCACCAATTAACGTAGCTCCTTTAATTGGAGATCCAATTTTTCCATTTATAATCTCATAAGCTTCTGTGCAGTTAAAAACGAATTTTCCAGAGGTAATGTCAACTTGACCACCTCCAAAACTTACAGCAAAAATACCTTTATCTACTGACTTAATCATTTCTTCTTGAGTGTTTGATCCACCTAACATTATCGTATTTCTCATTCTAGGCATCACGACATGTTTATAGCTCTCTCTTCTTCCATTTCCTGTTGATTTTGTATTCATAAGTCTTGCATTTAGTCTATCTTGCATGAAATTTTTTAAGATACCATTTTCAATTAAAACTGTTCTTTCTGTTGGCGTTCCTTCATCATCAATATTTAAACTACCTCTTCTATTATCTAATGTTCCGTCGTCGATTATTGTAACTCCATCGCTCGCAACTTTTTTACCAACTAAATCATGAAAAGCTGAAGTTTTTTTTCTATTAAAATCACCTTCTAGTCCATGACCTACAGCTTCATGAATTAAAATTGCAGGCCAACCAGGTCCTAGAACAACTTTCATTTCTCCTGCAAGAGAAGGTTTGCTTTCTATATTTGTACTTGCAATTCTAAAAGCTTCATCGCAAACTTTTTTCCAATTATCATTTTTAAGATATTCATCATAATCCTGTCTTCCACCAATACCAAAAACACCAGTTTCTTTTCTACCATTCTTTTCAACCATTACTGACATATTTATTCTAACTAAAGGTCTATTATCTGATAATAATTCTCCTCCAGATCTAATGATCTCAACATTTTTCTTTTCTGCTAGAAGGCTAGCTGTTACTTGTTTAACTGAACTATCTTTTGATCTTGCATATTCGTTCATATTGTTCAGCAATTCAATTTTTGATTTCATTGACTTGCTCTCAATTGGATCAACGTCTTTATAAAGCTTTTGATTAGTTTTTTTAATTTCTGAATTATATGTTCCGCTATTATTTTTTAAAGTTGACTTAAGATTTTCGCTAGAATTTTTTAATGATTTTTCTGATATTTCGTTTGAATGAGAATAAGCGACTGTATCACCTGTTACAGCTCTAAAACCATAGCCTAAGTCAGATGTATAATTTGAACTTTTAATTTTGTTATCATCTAATACAATTGTCTCAGATTTTGTATCCTCTATATAAAGCTCACCATCATCACAATTATTTAGAGTTTCAGAAACAATGCTATCTGCTTTTTCTGAGGTTAGTTCTGAATTTTTAAGTAAAGAAGACATAAGCTATATTTAAAGGTGAATTTAATATTATCAAGAATGATATGCGCGATTATTGATCACATCAAGTAAGGCTAATTACTTAATTTTCTTCAAAAAAAAATCAGTTAAATGTTTAATAGTTGCCTTTGGATTTTGCTCTGGAATGAAGTGACCTGAGTTTATAGGATAACCTATAACTTTTTTTTTAGTATATCTTTGCCAAATTTTTAATGGTTTGAACTGCTTTCCAATTACTCCTTTACTTCCCCATAACACTTGGACTGGAATATTTAGTTTTATCTTTCTATCTTTTTTGTCATGATCCAAATCAATAGTCGCAGACGCCCTATAATCTTCACAAGATCCATGAATTCTTTTTGGTTGCTTGAAACATTTTAAATAATTTTCTTCAACTTTTCCAAATTTGTGATTACCTGACCATTTATCTAAACAACTTTTCATCCATTTCCGTGGATCACTCATTATCATTTTCTCAGGTAACCATTTTGGTTGAATTAAAAAAAACCAATGAAAGTAAGCTTTTGCGAAATCTCTCGTTGTTAGTTCGTACATATCTAATGTTGGACAAATATCTAAAACACTAAGAGCTATTATGTTTTTTCTATGGTCTCTTGCTAACCTGTGAGCAACCCTTCCACCTCTATCATGTCCCGCAACAAAAAATTTGTTAAACCCTAATTTTATCATCATCTGTTTCATGTCACTTGCCATTTCTCTTTTTGAGTAGTTATAATGTTTGCTATCTGATGCTGGAGCAAGACTATTTCCATATCCTCTTAAATCGGCAGCAACCACTGTAAATCTTTTAGATAACTCAGGGGCTGTTTTGTGCCACATTAAATGTGTTTGCGGATATCCGTGTAGTAAAAGTAATGGTGGACCTTCACCACCAACTCTACAAAAAACCCTGCCCTTTTTTACCTTTACGTACTTTGACTTAAAACCATTAAACATGCCTAATAATATGTATTTTTTAAATTAAAGCCAATGAAAACGCTGCATCAATATTAATAATTAATTTGAATTTGCTTTGAGCCCCTGTATAAATTCGGACTCGTGAGAATTGAAGAAGAACTAAAATTAGACTACTCAGATGTACTTTTTAGACCTAAAAGAAGTACTCTTCAAAGTCGTAAAGATGTAAATCTAAAAAGAACTTACAGATTTAAGTATAGCAATAATGAATGGTCTGGAATTCCTATCATGGCCTCAAATATGGATGGTGTTGGTGAACTTGGTGTAGCTGAAAAGCTTTCTGAATACGGAATGATCACTTGTTTAACTAAACAGCATAATATTCAAAAAATAAAAAAATTTAAAAAAATAAAATCTATTCATCCAAATATTGCTTTAAGTATAGGAATAAAAAAAGAAGATTTTGAAAATTTAGATAAAATTTTAAAAGAATTTAGTTTCATAAAATTTATCTGCATTGATGTTGCTAATGGTTATTCTGAACACTTTAGTAAATTTTTAAAATCTGTAAGAGATAAATATCCTACTAAAACTATTATTGCAGGTAACGTTGTAACAGCTGATATGGCACAAGAATTGGTATTGTCAGGAGCAGATATTGTAAAAGTTGGAATTGGACCAGGTAGTGTTTGTACTACAAGAATTCAAACAGGTGTTGGTTATCCTCAGTTAAGCGCTGTTATTGAATGTGCTGATGCTGCCCATGGTTTAGGGGCACATATAATTGCTGATGGAGGTTGTACTTGTCCGGGTGATGTCGCAAAAGCTTTCGGTGGTGGTGCAGATTTTGTGATGCTTGGAGGAATGTTTGCTGGTCACGATGAAGGTGAAGGTAAGCTAATAAAATCAAATGGTCACAAATTTATAGAATTTTACGGATCAAGTTCTGACATAGCAAATAAGAAACATTACGGGGGTTTGTCCGACTATAGAAGTAGTGAAGGAAGAACAGTGAGAATTAAATATCGAGGAAAAATTAAAGATACAATAAATAATATTCTTGGTGGTGTTAGAAGTAGCTGTACTTATGTAGGAGCCCCTTCTCTTAAACAACTTAGTAAATGTACTACTTTTGTAAGAGTAGCTAAACAATTTAACGATACTTTTACTAAGTAAGTATGAAAGAGTACAAAATTGCCTCAATTGCTGGAGATGGCATTGGAAAAGAAGTTGTTCCAGAAGCTTTAAGAATACTTAAAGAAGTAGCAAATCAACATCAATTTAAATTAAAGATAGATGAATTTGATTTTTCATCATGCGATTATTATGAAAAACACGGAAAAATGCTGCCTGATGATTGGAAACAACAAATTGGTAATCATGATGCAATATTTTTTGGTGCAGTAGGTATGCCAGATAAATACCCAGATCATATTACTTTATGGGGTTCCCTACTCCAGTTTAGAAGAGAATTTGATCAATTTATCAATTTAAGGCCTGTAAAATTATTTGAAGGAGTAAATGCACCCTTGGCAAATAAAAAACCTGGTGACATAAATATGATGATAGTGCGTGAAAACACTGAGGGCGAATATTCTTCGGTAGGTGGAAAAATGTATCAAAATACTGAAAGAGAAATTGTTATACAAGAAACTATAATGTCTAAACATGGAATAGATAGAGTTCAAAAATTTGCATTTGAATTAGCAAAAACAAGAGCTAGAAAAAAATTAACTAATGCCACAAAATCAAATGGTATTTCTATAACCATGCCATACTGGGACCAAAGATTTTATGAAAATAAAAAAGATTTTCCTGAAATTAAAACAGATCAATTTCATATCGATATTTTAGCTGCAAGATTTGTTTTAACACCAGAATGGTTTGATGTTGTCGTAGCATCAAATTTATTTGGAGATATTTTATCCGATTTGGGTCCAGCATGTACGGGAACAATTGGTATAGCTCCATCAGGAAATATTAACCCAACAAATAAATATCCTTCTTTATTCGAGCCTGTTCATGGATCAGCACCTGATATTGCTGGAAAAGGTATTGCAAATCCAATAGGTCAAATTTGGTCTGGCGCTATGATGTTAGATTATTTAGGCGAAAAAGAAGCTGCCACACGAATAGTAAGTTCAATCGAAAAAACTTTGCTAGAAAAACAAAATAGAACTCAAGATCTAGATGGTGATAGCAATACAAAAGAATGTGCTTATAAAATATTAGATAATATTAATTAAATTAAGTTGTTAAATATTGAATAGCAAAAAAAATGGTAGCAAATGATGCAAAAGTTGAGATAAATAAAGCTTTTATTATATTTTCAGGACTTACATTATAGGCAGAACATAATACTACAGCTGTATGACCACAGGGTGCAACACTAACAAAAAAAGCGCCAGGAATTTTTTCAGGTTGTCCAGCATCAAATATGATAAAGCCGATTATCAAGAGGACGATTGGGGAAACTACTAATTTCAATATAGATACAGAAGCAGTTAGTTTATTAATAACTTTATGTGTGTAAAAAGATAATGTGATACCAATTGCGAAAAGTCCTATAGGAGAAACACAAGCTGCCAAAACAGAAAGAACGTAGTCTATTGGCGTATCATCGATATTTACCTTAAACACAAATAGTAAAAGACCAATTAAGATTGAAAATATCATTGGATTAAGAACTATGTTCTTTACAAATGTAGTTAATCGAATATTTTTTTTAGTAGTAAGTTCTAAAAAAAAAGCAATTACAGATAATAAAATAACCCCATCCATTAATATTATACTTGTTACTTGAGTAATTACTTCAGTTTCAAAATAGATTTTTGTAATAGGTAGTAATAATGTTACATGATTTGATAGTGCTACCATTAATGCCCATATAATAGATTCTGGAATAGGTCTTTTAAAAAAATTTGATGTTAATAAAAATGTTAAAAACCCAAGACTTCCTTGCATTAAAAAATATGAAACTATCTGTTTTATATCAACTTGGCCGATTTCACTTTGAGCAACAAATTTAATTATTAAGGCAGGGACAGCTACATAGAATAAAAACAAATTTAAAACTTTTGCATGACCTAAATCAAAAATTTTAAGTTTTCCAAAAACAAAACCAAATAGTGTGATAAAAATAAAAGGTGTTAACCCAAGAAATATTGAATACATTTTATTAAAGTATGGTTATTCTATGAAGTATTCTATTGCCTCTAAACGGTGTAGCCTGGTGGAGCATGGCTCTATTATCCCAAATAGCAAGCTGATCTTTTTCCCATTCTAATGAATATTGAAAGGTTTTTTTTGTCTGATGATTGAATAAGAATTTCTTTAATTCTTTTTTTTGTTTAGTCATATGTGTATTAAATTTTAAAAAGTGCCCAGGGCTACAGTATATAGTTTTTTTATTTTTAATAGTTCTTATTATTTTATGTCTGGAAATCAGTTCTTTAGATATTTTTCCTTTTTCTTTTTCTCTCTCAACTGTTGTAATTGATATTGGTCCATGTGAAGAATAGATGCCTTTTAATTTTTTAAGCTTATTTTTATAATTTTTTGATAATTTTTCATAAGCTAAGTACTGCGAAGAAAAGTCAGTATTAGCAATACCTTTTTTAGGTACCAGTTTTGAAAGTAACATCGTGTATCTAGGAGGTTTTTTTGTATAAGAGGAGTCTGTGTGAAATTGTTCGCCAAAGCTAGGCCCTTTGTCAGTAGATTTACGTTGTACAACGGTTATTTGAGGATATTTTTTATTTAAACCTTTCAATCTTGGATAATTAGCTGGTTTACCAAATTTTTTTGCAAAATTAAGATAATTCTTGGAAGTAAGTTTTTGTTTTGGAAAATAAATCATTCCATACTTATCAAGTGTTGATTTGATTTCTTTTAATTGCTTATTATCAATTTTATTAAGGTTGCAAATAATTTCTGCCGCCCTATTTTTTTTTGAAATTATCTTTAACATTAAATATTTTTTATATTTTTTTGATTTAAAGGTTTTTTGATTATTGTTACGGGGTATTTTTTCTTTTCAACTTCAATAGATAAATTTTTATTAATCAAGTCTTCAATAGAATTTCCAGAGTTGACATAACCAAATGAAATATTTTTTTTAAAATTAAATGAATAATTTCCTGATGTTGTTCTGCCAATTATTTTATCATCTAAGTAAATTGGCTCTTCATGAAGTAACAAAGGTTCTCCAGGTATGTTATCTTTCAATACCATCATTGCTAATGATTTTGTAGGGTTTTTATCTTTAATTTTTAATAATGCTTCTTTTCCAACAAAATTTATATTTTTTTTATAACTAATTGCAAAATTAAGTCCTGCTTGATATTGATTTTCTTCAGGTGATATATCATGTCCCCAATGTAAAAAACCACTTTCCATTCTCATAATGTCCATAGCATGCGCACCACAAAGTGATAAGCCATGATTTTTACCCTCTTTAATAATGGCTAAAAATAATTTTTTACTTTCATCTATGTTTGTATATAATTCGAATCCTGTTTCACCTACATAAGATAATCTTTGGGCCCAAACTTTAACTCCGTCAATAGTAACGAATTTTCCATGACTAAACTTTATACCTTCATTTGTAAAATCATCATTACTGATATTAGATAGTAATTTTCTTGAGTTGGGTCCGTATAATCCTAGGCATGTTATATTTTCTGTTACATCTCTAAAATTGACCTCTTCTGAAATATGTTTTTTTATATGAAATTTATCATGTTCTCTTGTTGCTGCTGGACCTATCACTCTAAAATGGTTTTTTTCAAGACAAGTAACAGTAACATCGGTCTCTATTCCTCCATCTTCATTTAACATCTGGGTATAAGTTGCTCTACCCTCAACATCTTTTATGTTTGCAGTACATATTTTCTGTAATTCTTCGTGAACATTTTGCCCTTCAAGGTCAAATTTTGAAAAAGGAGATAACTCAAATAATCCAACATTTTCTCTAGCATTTTTAGTCTCATGCTCAGCTGATGGATACCAATTTTGATAACCAAAACTATAATTGTAATCAGCCTTTTCACCTTTTAACGCATACCACATAGGTCTCTCGAAACCACCCGAAGTACCAAAACAAGCACCTAATTTTTTTAGCTCCTCTTGGTAGGGTAATACAATTTGGTTTCTTGATGTTTTATGTTGTTTAAATGGCCAATGCATTCCATATAAGTCACCAAGTGTTTCTGTCACTCTTTCCATTATAAATTTTTTTGATGAATGAAATTTTTGAAATCTTTTAATATCTAATGAAAATAAATCTTCATTAATGTGTCCATTAATCATCCATTCTGCAGTAACTCTTCCAGCGCCTCCTGAACTTGCAATTCCAATACTATTAAAACCACAACATGTAAAAAGTTTTTTAATCTCAGGAGTTTCACCTAAAAGATATTGAGTATCAGGAGTAAATGATTCTGGGCCAGAGAAAAATTTTCTAATTCCTGCATTTTCCAACATAGGCATCCTGTGAAATGATTTTTGTAAATAAGGTTCGAAATGATCAAAATCATCTGGTAATTCACCAAAAGAAAAATCATCTGGTACAACTCCAGTATTTTTAAAGGCAGGTTTTGCATTTGGTTCAAAAATTCCAACTAACATTTTTCCTGCGTCTTCTTTAAGATAGAGACAATTATTATAATCTCTTAAAACCGGTAAGTTTTTTGGTAAATCTTTCATTGGTTCTGTGATCACGTAAAAATGTTCATTTGGATACAATGGAATACTAACATTCATTTTTTCCCCTATTTGTCTAGACCACATACCTGTTGCTAAAACAACATATTCACAATCAATTTTTCCTTTATCGGTCTCAACTCCAACTATAGAATTATTTTTAACAAGAATTTTTGTTACAGGTGTTTTTTCAAAAATTTGTGCTCCTTCCATTCTAGCAGCTTTTGCTAAAACATTGGTTACGCCTACTGGATCAGCTTGACCATCTTTTGGCATGAAAACACTTCCAATAATGTCCTCATTATTTACAACAGGATATAAATCTTTTGTTTGTTTTTTATCTAAAACATGCACTTCAACATCAGATAGCTGGGCAGTAGTTGCCTGTCTTAACAACTCTTGCATCCTCTCTTTTGTGGTAGCTACTGTAATTGCACCATTCTGTCTTAACCCTATAGATAATTCAGTTTTCTTTTCTAATTCTTGATAAAGATCCAGAGTATATTTTCTTAACTTTGTAATAGTAGATGAAGCCCCTAATTGACCCATTAAACCAGCTGCATGCCATGTAGTTCCAGATGTTAATTGGTCTCTCTCTAATAGAACTACATCTTTCCAGCCAAATTTAGCAAGATGATATGCACACGATGTTCCAGCTACGCCGCCTCCAATAACTACAACTTTAGTGCTTCTTGGTAAATCTTTATCCATGAATATATTTTTAAAGTATAATAATACTTAAAAACAAACAATGTGGTCAATGTGAATTGGTCGTTTAATACCAAATTTTTCGTCTATTTCATGCTGGTGAATATGGTGTGAATGAACAAATACAGGAATTTGTAACTCACTTGGTGTTTTTAAAGTATAAATAAAATTTGTTCCTCTAAATTTACGATCAACGACTTCTAATTTTAAATTACTTTTATCATCATGTTCTAAATCTTCTGGTTGTAGTAAAAGTTTTACCTCTGAACCATTTGGATAATGTTTAACAAAATTACCTTCGATTGTGCCAAGATCTTTATTTTCTAAACTATTTTCACTTGTAACTCTTGCAGGAATTAAAATTCCTCTATTTAAAAAATTTACCACTTCTACTGAATTAGGAAAATGATAAACATTATAAGGGTCATCAAATTGTTTCAGTTGTTTATTTAATATTATTCCACATTTAGTTCCTAGGTAAAACGCTTCGTATGAGTCATGTGTAACGATTATAGTTGTTATTTTGGATTTACTTAATAATTGTTTTAACTCAACCTGAATTTCTTCTTTAAAGCTTTGATCAACGTTTGAAAGAGGCTCATCTAAAAGTAACAAGTCTGGATTTGAAACTAATGACCTAGCTAATGATGCTCTTTGAGCCTCTCCTGCACTAATTTCATGTGGATATTTATTTAATATTTTCTTTAAATTTAAGAAATTAATCATTTCTTTTGGATTAATTTTTTTTTTCTTTTTACTTTTTTTTTCAGTGCCAATTAAAATGTTTTTTTCAACATTGTAATGTGGGAATAAACTATTTTCTTGAAAGGCAAGCGATATATTTCTGTCCTCTGGTTCAGTATGAATTTTTTTTGAGGAAATCGTTTTATTATTGATTATTATGCTTCCATTATTTATTTTTTCTAAACCAGCTATAGTTCTTAAAATTGTAGTTTTTCCTATTCCTGATGGACCCAGTAAACAAATAATATCTCCTTCATTTTGAATTGAAAAAGAAACATTTTTTACTTTTGTTGTGCCACCAACATTAAAATCAACATTATTAATTTCTAAAAAATTTTTAGTCATTACGTTCTTTTAAAATATAACTAGAAGATATTGTAATAAAAAAAGCTGCAATTAAAATCAAAAATAATGAAGGCACAGCTGCTGCTTCAAGCATGTCCTCTGAAGCTGAAATGTAAGCAGTAGTTGCGAAAGTTTCAAAATTAAAAGGTCTTAAAACTAATGTGATTGGTAATTCTCGAATTATTTCTAGTGAGACCAATATTACTACAAAAAGAAGAGAATTTCTCAAATAAGGAATATGAATATTGGTAAATGTCTTTCTTTTTGAGTAACCAAGAAGATATGCACTTTCATCAACTGAAATATTTATTTTTTCATAGCCTGATTTTATTCCGTTGAACGCTAGTGAGTAAAAACGAATGAAATAGACAATGACTAATCCTAATATTGATCCAATAAATACTTTTTTAATTGATAGAAATCCAAGCGATTTAATTATGTTATTATCAAACCAAGCAATAAAAGTTATAAAAGCAACAGCTAATATTACTCCAGGTATTGCATATCCTGAGATTGATAATGTTGAAAGAAAATTAAGAGTTTTATTTTTTGAAACTCTGTTACCATAGTTTGATATCAATGCGAATGTAATTAAAACAAGGCTAGATAAAGTCACTAAATATAAAGTATTTAATAAAAGATTAATTACATTAACATCAAAGAAGTTCTCTGGAAATTTTATTGTCCAATACAACATTTGTCCTAGAGGAAATAAAAAACTTAAAAAGAATAATAAAAAACAAAATGAAAAAGCAAAAAAGGAATTTATGCCTGATAGTTTTATTTTTTTTTTTTGTTTGAATCCTCCTCTAGAGTCCAAATGATATTTTGCTTTTTTTCTGGATAAGTTCTCTGTCAAAAATAAAATAAATATAAATAATAATAAGAAAAAAGATATTCTATTCGCAAAAGCTAAATCATCGAATGTTATCCAAGCGTTATAAATTCCGGTTGTTAATGTATTCACAGAAAAAAAATCTACTGCTCCAAATTCAGCTAGTGTTTCCATTGCTACTAATGATAACCCAGCAACTATTGCTGGTCGCGCTGCAGGTAAAATTATAGAGAAGAATGATTTAATTTTTGAAAACCCTAAATTTTTACCAAGTTCTATTAAGTTTTGTGATTGATATAAGAATGAAGATCTAGCAAGTATATAAACATATGCATAGAGAGAGAAAGAAATTGATAATATCAAACCAAACATACCATCAAATTTTGGTATGTATTGATTATACTCCCCATCACCAAATATACTCTTCAATATAGTAAATGCTGTTCCATAATTATCAAAAAAAGCAAATAATGAGTATGCGTAAATATAGGGAGGAATTGCAAAGGATAGAATTAATGCCCATTTAAAGAAATTTACTCCTGGAAATTTATAAAATGAAACTATGTATGCTGATCCAACCCCTAAAATAAATGTTAAGATTAAAACACCGACTAATAGTGATAATGAATTTAAGATGTATTCGTATAAAAAAGTATTTTTAAGTATTTCAAAATACCGGGATGTATCCTCAAAAAAACTTAAAGAAACTGTTAAAATAGGAATAATGACTAAGAATGAAATTAATACAGAGCTTAAAAACCATAAATTTAATTTATTTGAAAACATTTTAAAAACTAATATTTTTTTTATTTTTTTTCTGAGAGGTATTTAATACAATTATCTGGAGTTGTCTCGATGTAAGGATCATCATCTGAACCATCATTATTTATACCAGGTTCTTGCCACCATTTTTCAACAATTCCATTATTAATTACGGCCATATATCTCCAACTTCTTTGACCAAATCCATTATGATCTTTGGAAACTAGCATACCCATAAATTTAGTAAAAAGTCCTGAACCATCTGGTATAAGTTTGATATTTTTAATTTGTAATTTTTCTGCCCATGCGTTCATTGTGTAAGAGTCGTTAACTGAACAGCAGTATATTTCATCAATTCCAAGCTCTTTTAACTTCAAATAATTAGTCTCAAAACCTGGTAGCTGTTGAGAGGAACATGTAGGCGTAAATGCACCAGGGAGGCTAAAAATTATAACTCTTTTTCCATTAAAATAATCATCAGTAGACTTATCGACCCATATTCCACCTATAGAACATTCATTGAGGGATGATGAACTATCTCCTTCTCTTGTTTTAAAAATTACTTTAGGTATTTGAAGTCCAATCATGTGATTAATTTTTTTGTTTTTTTAAAAGTGCCTACGAAGGATACATAGGCACTTTTATTAAGAAAAGTCAGATATTGAATACTTTTGAAATGTGCGGAAAATCTTTAGTACTTATCTCTGAGATTTTTCTATTATTTATTCTTTTATTAATTTTTTTACACTCCTCAGCACATGGTTTACATGGCTGGGCTGATTTATTTAAATTAATATCAGAAATAAATTTTTTTTTAATCTTCAATGTTATTTCCAACCAGCAGCTGTCATTACTTCTAATGCATCTGCTTGTTTTTGACCATAACTAGCAACACTTGTAGTTAGATCTTGTTTAAAATCTAATCCCAAGTTGTTTACTACTAATGGACTAGGTGAAACACCACTTATCATTGGAAACTCAAATGTATTATTTGTAAAGTGTTCTTGAGATTCTGCTGACAATAGGAAATCAACAAGTGCAATTGCATTAGCTTTATTTGGAGCACCTTTAACTAAAGCAGCACAACTAATATTCATGTGAGCACCTCTATCATTTTGATTAGGGAAAAAGGCTTTAACTTTTTTTGCAGCTTCTTGTTGCTCTGGACCTTTATTGCCTGAAAGCATCAATGCTAAGTAATACGTATTAGCAACTGCAATATCAGCCTCACCAGCTGCTACTGCCATGATTTGTGCTCTATCATTTCCTTTTGGATCTCTTGCCATATTAGCAACAACACCTTTTGCCCATTCAGCTGTAGCTTTTTTTCCATTGTTCTTTACTAATGAGGCTACAAGTGATTTGTTATAAATGTTGCTTGATGCTCTAATTACTAATCTACCTTTCCATTTAGGATCAGCTAGACCTTCATATGTCATTCCAGATAGCTCAGCACCTGTAACTCTTTCAGGAGAGTAGTAAATAATTCTAGCTCTTTTTGCTACTCCAACCCAGTGAGTTGTTCTAAAACTTTTTGGAACTTGTGATTTAATTGTTGATGATACTAAACCAGATTCTGTCATACCTTTTGCTTGAAAAGCACCACATCTTCCAGCATCAGCTGTTATATAAAGATCAGCAGCTGAATCAGCGCCTTCTTCAATCATTCTTTTTTCTAATGCACCAGATTTACCGTTAATTAAATTAACTTTAATTCCAGTTGCAGCTGTAAACTTTCCATAAAGTTCAGCGTCGGCCTTATAATGTCTTGCATTAAAGATATTTACCTCATTTGCTATTGCGAAAGTCGATACAAACAAGGATAAAATTAGTGCAGAAATTGTTATTTTTTTCATAAATCTTTCTCTATGTTGATTGTTTATTTTTTTATAATGGTTCTGAGAACTATTCTCAATGATAATGATTATCAATCTCAATATTGTCGCATCAAAAAGCTTATTTTTATTGATATTTTAGGACTTAAATTCTGAAATTTTACTATAAAGGAAATTCCTGAAGATTGTTACCCTAGCAACATTTTTAAGAGATTCAGGAAATACGAAGTGAGCTTCGGTTATAGGCCCCTCAACTTTAGGTAGTATTTTTATTACATTGCTTGATAAAGAAACAATATAATCAGGAAGAGCAGCTAGACCTACGCCACTTTCTACAGCCAAAAGTAGTCCCATTACACTATTTACTTTCATAGCTGACTTTCTCTTCTTGTTGTCTTTCATACCAAGTTTTAATGCCCAATCAGGATTAAATACAGGAGATGGTGCACCTCTACCAAATGAAATAAACTTATGCTTATTTAAATCAGCAATAGTTTTTGGCATACCATATTTTTCTAAATATTTTGTAGATCCATAAATATGATAATTAATATCCATCAATTTTCTTTGGATATAATTAAGCTGTTTTGGCCTTCTCATAAATATTCCAATATCAGCTTGTCTTGTACTTAAATCTAACTCTTTATCATCAAAAATTAACTCTACCTCGATTTCTGGATTTAACTCCATAAATTCTTGAATTCTTGGTGTTAACCAATGAGTTCCAAAACTTCTAACTGTTGTAATAGTTAATTTTCCAGTCGGTTTATGTTTTTGATCTCCTAAAGTTGTTTCAACCTCTTTAAGTTTACTTATAACTTCATGTGCAGTTTTATAAACATATTCACCATTTTCTGTAAGTGTTAACCCTCTTGCATGTCTTTCGAAAAGCTTTACTTTTAAATCTTCTTCTAAGGATTGAATTTGTCTACTTATTGCAGATTGGCTTAGATTAAGAATTACAGTAGCACTTGTGAAACTACCAGCTTCAGCCACTGCATGAAAAATTTTTAATTTATCCCAATCCATTATTTGTTTACATCCACTAGAATTTTATTTTTCAATTTTCCTTCAAGCATTTCTGGAAATACATTTAAAAGTTCCTCGAGCCCAACAATTTTAATTGATTTTTCAATAATACTAAAATCAACTAAATTTGGTACTTCACCCCAGACAAATTCTTTTCTTTTGTTGCTTACATTAACTGAATCTACACCCCATAGTTTTACAGCTCTGATATAAAAAGGAACAACAGATGTATTTAATTTGTTAGTTCCACTTGCATTTCCGCATACTGCAACAATTCCTTTAAGTCTGGTTTGTGAAATCGCATTTGCCAGTATATTTCCTCCTACAGTATCAACAACACCATCCCAAGTACCTTTGCCAATTAATCTTGGCTCGCCTTCAAATTCTTTACGATCAAGAACCGTTTTTGCCCCTAATTCCTTTAAATACTCAGCTTTTTCTGGTTTACCGGTGATTGCGGTTACATTGCATCCCATTTTAGATAAAATATTTACAGCAACCATCCCTACTCCACCTGTTGAACCTGTTACAAGAACATCGTTAACTTTACTTTGAAGTAATAATTCTTCTTTTGCTTTTACAGCAAATGCACACAACATTGCTGTAAAGCCTGCAGTACCCATCATCATTGCTTGCTTTAAATCAATGCCTGAAGGTTTCTTTATAAGAAACTCTTTTTTAACTCTTGCATATTGAGAGAAACCTCCATGAAATAATTCTCCAACTCTGCAACCAGTAAGTATTACCTCATCACCTTCCTTAAATTCTTCTGACTTGCTTTCTGCTACTGTACCTGAAAAATCAATTCCAGGAATTCTTGGAAACTCTTTTACTAATTTTGCACCATCTTTTAAAATTAAAGCATCTTTATAATTTAAGTCAGAGTATTGTATTTTAACTAAAACTTCACCTTCGTTTAAAAAATCAAAATTTAGTTCTTTAACTTCTCGAGAAAAATTTTCACCCTCCTGGTTTATAACCAGAGCTTTGAAAGTTTCAGACATGTATAATTAAACTCTATTTTGCAATAAATCGCAAATATCTATTCTGATAACTAAGATCGTCTTTAAATTGACCTAAATAAAAATTAGTAACAGTTGTAGCTTGTTCCTTTTTAATACCTCGCATAGTCATACACTGATGAGTTGAGTCAATTGTTACTGCAACGCCTTTTGCATCTAATGATTCCATTAATGTATTTGCGATTTGAACTGTTAATCTCTCTTGTGTTTGCAGTCTTTTTGAAAAAACTTCCACAACTCTTGCAATTTTACTTAGTCCAACAACTCTTTCATTTGGAATATAAGCAACATGTGCGATTCCAATAATAGGTGCCATATGATGTTCGCAGTGACTTTGTACAGAAATATTTTTTTGAACTACCATATCGCTGTAGCCTTCAACATCCCCAAAAGTTTTGCTTAAAATTTCTTTAGGATCCTCTTTGTAACCTTTAAAGTACTCTTTGAATGCTTTCGTAACCCTTTTTGGAGTTTCTAATAAACCTTCTCTAGATGGATCTTCACCTAGCCATTTTAAGATTTTAACAAACGCTTCACGTGCCTCTTCATCTGTTACAACCTCAGTATTTTTGTTATTTTCGTTTTTTACTAATTTCATGATGGGTTTTTATATATATAAATCCTTAATTTTAAAATATTTAATATATTCAGTAATATGTTAGATATTGCGACTTATATATGTTTAAAAAAAGAGAAAATGTCGCTGATATAGAGGAGGGTAACCTATTATCTCCAAAATTCGATAATGATGGTTTAATCCCTGTAATTACAACGTGTGCGGAAACTAAAGAAATACTTATGCACGGTTATATGAATGTTGAGGCTTTAAAATTAACGATAGAAACAAAAGAAGCGCACTACTGGAGCAGGTCTAGGAAACAAATTTGGCATAAAGGAAAAACTAGTGGCTTTACTCAAAAAGTAACAGAAATAAGAATTGATGATGATCAAGATGCAGTTTGGATTACCGTAGATATTGGTGATGGCGCAAGTTGCCATGTTGGTTATAGATCATGTTTTTATCGATCAGTTCCAATGGGTGAAATTGAAAATGGACGTAAAGTAGAAATGAAATTTGAAGAAGAAAAGAAAAAATTTGATCCAGAAGTTGTTTATAAAGGCCAACCAAACCCAACTAAAATTTAAATTTTTATTTATGTCTGAAAAATCAGAAATAATAGTATCAAGACCTTTTGGACCAACAATTGCAAAAGTTACAATGTCCAAAGATTTAGTTGATAGTCTTAATAAATACGTAGATAAAATTGTTGAAGATGAAAAAAGATCAAAAGATCAAGATCATGGAGATAAACTGGCTGGAAACGTTACACAAGAATTTCATTTAGATCAGGAATTCTTAAAAAACTCTGGTTTTGCAAAATTTTTAGGAATGTCTACTGCTCATTGGATAAAACACTCAGGTCTTCAAAATATAAAAAAATTTCAAATCTTAAGTTCGTGGGTAGTTAGACAATTTAAAAATGAATATAATCCAACACATTGGCATTCAGGTCATATTTCAGGGGTAGGATATATTAAAGTTCCAAGCACTTTTGGAAAATCTGTTCAAGATGTTAAAACAGTTAATCCAAATGGAAATTTAGAACTTATACACGGAACAAGAATGTTTTTATCTAATTCAACTTTTAGAATTACACCTGAAGTAGGTGATTTTTATTTTTTTCCTAATTATATGATGCATACAGTATATCCATTTTCAAATACTGATCAGGAGAGAAGATCTGTCTCATTTAATGCAAAAATTGATGATGATATATATGATGTCTATGCTCAAAGAGATTAATAATCAAAAAAATGTTCTGGGTGAAGATCTTGAGGAATGTTCTAAAAATCCATTAACTGGTTGGTTCAGAGATGGTTGTTGTAATACTGATGAAAATGATCGAGGTTTGCACACAGTTTGCGTAAAAGTTAATGATGAATTTTTAGAATGGTGCAAAGAGGCTGGTAACGATTTAATAACACCTCACCCTGAATTTGGTTTTCCTGGATTGGTAGATGGAGATAACTGGTGTGTATGTGCCAGTTGGGTTGCAAGAGCTTTAGAAGCAGGAATTGGATGCTCTATTTATTTAAAAAAGACTCACGTTAATACTTTAAAGTTAGTGCCAATTGAAACTTTAAAAAAATTTGCAATAGATCTTTCTTAACTACATATTTCCGTACTTAGGTCCACCCCCACCCTCTGGAGTAACCCATGTAATATTTTGTGACGGCTCTTTTATATCGCAAGTTTTACAATGAATACAATTTTGAGAATTAATCACAAATTTCTCAACATCATTTTCTCTTTGAACCTCATAAACTCCAACTGGGCAGTATCTTTGCGCAGGTTCATCGTATTTACCTAAAGTATATTTTATTGGTAAATCTTTATCTTTAAGTCGAAGATGTACTGGCTGATTTTCAGCATGATTAGTTCCTGTTAGATAAACTGAACTTGTTTTATCAAATGTAATAACATTGTCTGGTTTTGGATAATTTATTTTTGGCATTTCACTTGCTGGTTTCAAAGTTTCGTGATCAGCATGTTTATGTTTAAGTGTAAATGGCAATCGCCCTTTAAATAAAATTTGATCAATCCCTGTAAATATTATTCCAAGAATTAAACCCCAGCTAAAGCTAGGTTTAACATTTCTAGCCTCATATAACTCTTTATAAACCCAACTTTTTTTGAATTTATCCTCATAAATAGATAATTCTTTGCTAGATTTTATGTGATCAATAATAGTTTCTGCTGCAATCATTCCACTTTTCATTGCGGTATGTGATCCTTTAATTTTTGGCATGTTTAATGTACCAGCGTCACAACCAACTAATAACGCACCTGGCATAAACATCTTGGGTAGACTTTGAAAACCTCCTTCTATAAGTGCTCTTGCTCCAAATGATATTCTTTTACCACCTTCTAATATTGATTTGATCACAGGATGAGTTTTAAATTTTTGAAATTCATCAAATGGTGAAAGATGAGGATTTTTATAATCAAGACCGATGACATATCCTAAAAAAATTTGTTTATTTTCCGCATGATAAACAAAACTTCCCCCGTAGGTGCTATTATCTAATGGCCATCCTGCTGTATGCATCACTAGACCTTCGTCGTGATTTTCTTCTTTTAATTCCCAAATTTCTTTAAATCCAATTCCATACTGTTGTGGATCTTTTCCTTTATCTAAATCAAAATTTTTGATTAATTCTTTTCCTAAATGTCCTCTACACCCTTCAGCAAAAACTGTAACTTTTGCATGAAGTTCCATTCCCGGTTCATAGCCGTCTTTTTTATTTCCTTCTTTATCTAAACCCATATCTTGAGTTGCAACACCCTTAACAGAACCATCGTCATTATATAAAACTTCACTTGCAGGAAAACCGGGGAATATTTCAACTCCAAGACTTTCAGCTTGCTCTGCTAACCATCTACATAAATTAGCAAGACTAATAATATAATTATTATGATTTTGTTGCACTTTAGGTAATAACCAAGTTGGCCAACTTATTTTTTTTGTCTTTCCTAGAAATAGAAACTTTTCTTTATTAACTTTAGTTTTAATTGGTGGATTAAGGTCTTTCCAATTTGGCAATAGTTCATTTAAAGCTCGTGTTTCAAACACGTTCCCGGATAAAATATGTGCACCTATTTCAGATGCTTTTTCTAAAAGGCAGACATTAATATCTGGATTTAACTGCTTTAATTTTATTGCAGTTGAAAGTCCCGATGGCCCGCCACCTACGATTACAACATCGTATTCCATCACTTCTCTGGACATGCTAATTTCTTACAGTATTTGTTATTTTTGTATAGTGTTTAATTTGTTCAGTTCCTTTAAGAATTGAGGAAGTGCTTCGAATAAATCAGCTTCCAGGCCGTAATCTGCGACACTAAAAATAGGTGCTTCACCATCTTTATTTATAGCAACAATAACTTTGCTTTCTTTCATTCCTGCTAAATGTTGAATGGCTCCGGAAATTCCAACTGCTATATATAAATCAGGCACAACAACTTTTCCTGTTTGTCCCACTTGATGTTCGTTTGTGATATATCCGGCATCAACTGCAGCTCTTGAAGCTCCAATTGCAGCATTTAATTTGTCCGCTACATCAGTTATTAATTTGAAATTTTCTCCACTTTGTAAGCCTCTACCTCCTGAAATTACTATTCTGGCTGTACCTAATTCAGGTCTATCTGATTTGATTTCTTCTCTATTTATAAATTTTGTATTTGCACTTTGATCTGCAGCATCTATTTTTTCTATTTCGGCAGATCCACCCGTTGTCTCTGCTGCTTCAAATGATGTTGGTCTAATAGTCACACATTTTTTTTCATCTTTACTTTTAACTGTCGCAAATGCATTTCCTGCATAAATTGGTCTTAAAAAGGTATCAGGAGATATAACTTTTATAATATCACTTACTTGTGAAATATCCAATAATGCTGCAACTCTTGGCATAAGGTTTTTCCCAAATGTATTTGCTGAGCAAATAATATGTGAATATTTATCAGCGTGTTTTAAAATTGCTGCAGTATAATTTTCAGCAATATAATTTTCATAAATTTCATGATCTATATGCAAAACTTTTTTTACTAAAGGAACTTCAGATAAAGATTTTGCAACATCATCTGCCTTACTTCCAATTAACAATACATGAAGATCTTGATCTATTTGCGATGCAGCTGTAATTGCATTCAATGTAAATGGTTTTACTTCTTTGTTGTTATGCTCTGCTATTAATAAAACTGACATTAAATTACCTTTGCCTCATTTTTTAATTTTTGTACTAATTCCTCAACACTCGCAACTTTAATACCCGCTTTTCTTTTTGGCGGTTCTTCAGTTTTAATATGTTCTATTCTAGGGTTTGTATCAACTCCTAGATCTGACGCATTAATCTGTTCAATAGGTTTTTTCTTAGCCTTCATAATATTTGGCAATGACGCATATCTTGGCTCATTTAATCTTAAATCACATGTAACAATAGCTGGTGTATTTACTTCAATAGTTTCTAAACCTTCATCCACTTCTCTAGTAACTTGTAATGATTTATCGTTAACTTCTATTTTTGAGGCAAAAGTTGCTTGTGGCCAATTTAAATGTGCTGCTAACATTTGGCCTGTTTGATTGCAGTCATCATCAATTGCTTGTTTACCCATAAAAACTAAGTCTGGATTTTCTTTTTCAACAATTTTTTTTAAAATTTTAGAAACAGCAAGAGGCTCAATGGTGCCATCGACCTTTACATGAATTCCTCTATCCGCTCCTACCGCTAAAGCTTTTCTGACTGTTTCTTGAGCTTTCTCTTCACCAACAGTAACAGCTACTATTTCTGTTGCTTTACCTGACTCTTTAATTTTTACAGCTTCTTCAATAGCATTATCATCTGGTGGGTTTGTTGACATTTTAACGTTATCTGTAACAACCCCACTACCGTCCTCTTTAACTCTAATTTGAACGTTATAATCAATAACTCTTTTTACAGCGACTAAAATTTTCATTAAGCTCTCAATAATTTATTTTCTGCATCATAAGGACTTTCTTCTAAAATTGTTGCCTCATGCATTTTACCCAGTATATCAATCCTTAGTTTTTGTCCAACATTTGCTAACTCAGGTTTAACCATTCCTAGTGCGATAGATTTTCCTAGTCTAAATCCAAAGTCACCACCAGTTGCACGTCCTACAACACTTCCATTTTCATAAATTGGGTTATTTCCTAATACATCTGCATCATTAGTCTCATGAACCTCTAGAGTAACAAGCTTATTATCGAAGCCTTTTTCTCTCCATTTATTCAAAGCATCAAGTCCAATAAAACTTCCTTTGTTTGGATGAATAAATCTATCTAATCCACTTTCGTAAGGTGAATACTCAATTGATAGTTCAGTTCCTACTAGTTTATAAGATTTTTCAACTCTTAAACTGTTCATTGCTCTAATACCATAAGGCTTTAAACCTAAGTCTTGGCCTGCATCCATAAGTTTATCAAAAATATGATTTTGATATTCAATAGGATGATGAAGTTCCCATCCAAGCTCTCCGACAAAATTAACTCTCATTGCATTAACGG
>CABXYN010000008.1 GCA_902516395.1 uncultured Pelagibacteraceae bacterium
TTTGTTTTGCCTCATAAGGAGGCATTGACCATATAGCTGATACCATAGGTATAATATGGAATTTGATAAAATACTCTGACAATTTTAAATTGTCTAAATAGCTGCCTAAGGTAATATTTTCGTTAATTAGATCTTGGTTTTCACTTTGCTTATAAAAACTAATTATAGTAAAAAACATCTTCAAAAATTTTATATTTAACAAGTTTGATTTATTACTAAAAATTCCAGAAAGACCTTTTCCACAATATTCTATATTTGAGTCTCTAACAGATACTGAGAATGACATATTGCTTTCTTCTATAGCAATATCATTTTCTTGGAAAAAATTTATTAAATTTGGATAGGTTTTTTTATTAAATACAATAAAGCCTATATCAACAGGGACTATATTATCTCCAACATTAACATCAATAGTATGAGAATGACCTCCAAAATGGTCTTCTTTCTCAAATAGATCTACTTTATATTTTTTAGATAAACTATACGCTGCACTTAGACCTGATATACCAGAGCCTATAATAGCTAATTTCATTATTGAGGATTATATTTATTTTCTTTTGTAAAAGATGAGACAAATTGTAGAAAAACTGCAAAAATTATAATGCTTCCTCCTATTAATACGTAGAATGAAGGGTTTTCATTTACAAATAGCCAAGCCCAAAGAGGACCAAGTATTGCCTCTGTAAGCATTATTATGCCAACCATAGCTGATAGAGTTTTTCTCGCACCAATTGTTATTAAGATAAAGCCAAGTCCTATTTGAAATGTCCCAGACAAAAATGCCAAAAACATATCATTTAAAGATATAGAAATTTTTGTTGAAGCTAAAAAACCTATTATCATTGCAACTATTCCTGCAACTAATTGTAAGGGTACCATATCCACATGAGGATATCTTCTTACAATTAAAATTAGAGTTGCAAAGGTAATTGGCATAACAAATGCAACAATATTTCCAGACATTTGTCCACTTGATAGAGTATTTCCTAGCATTAAAATTAATCCAGAAATTGCTAAAATAATAGAAGCTAAAGTAATTTTTGAAATTTTTTCTTTCAAAAAAAAATATCCAAATATCGCTAAGAAAATTGTTTGTGTTTGTATTATGAAATTTGTATTTGCAACAGTAGTATTGTACATAGCGTAAACGTAACTGCTAAATCCAATACCCAATATAATTCCACCAATTAAGCCAGGAATTCCCGATACATAAATTTTTTTAAATACCTCTCCTTTGTAAGTTACAATTAAAAAAATAGTTACAACAATTATAAAAAAAACCTGTCTCCAAAATAAGATTTGCCATAAAGTTGATCCTTCAAATGATTTGACAATCAACCCACCAAAACTAAGACAAAATGCGCCAAAGAAGATTAATAATGGACCTGGTAGCTTTGAAATAAAATTCATTTAATATTGGAAATCAAATTTTGAGTTTTCATCTCATACAACTTAAAAATAGTTTCTGCATCTTTTAAATTAATTTCTTTAAATTTAATTTTTGATCCTGGAGGTATTTGTACTAGTTTGTCATAATCAGCACTTATTACAACTCCAATCTTAGGATAACCTCCTATGGTTCCATGATCAGAGAGCATAATTATTGGATCCCCATCTGCAGTAATTTGGATAACACCCTTCACTAAACCTTCTGACTTTATATTTGTATTTTTAATATTATTAATCTTAGGTCCTTTAAGTCTTATACCCATACGGTCACTTAATTTGGTTACATTAAATTCATTACTAAAAAATGAGCCTATTGCATCCTTTGAAAAATAATCAAAATGGGGTCCTTTTATTATTCTAATATTTTCAATTTTAGAATTTAGATATTCTATTTTATTTTTTGGCAGGAATTTTTTTATATTTTTTAATTTAATTATTTGTCCTGTCTCAAGTTTTTCCCCACTATTTGCGCCAATTTTTGCCTTAGTATTTGTAGAACAACTATTTAAATAATAATCTACCTCAAATGTGCCTCCAATGGATAAATAACCATATACTGATCGATTAGTAGACAGTATATCTAAGCAATCATTATTTTCTAAAACAATATTTTCGTAACAACTAAACTCTAAATTTTTGTTTTTTCTTATAATTTTAAAATTAACGTCTCCAGTAACATTGATAGAGATATTTTCGCCTATATATTTCAATTTTGGACCTTGATATGCAAATTCTAGGACCGGATTATTTATTCTATTATTTGAAATAGTATTTGCTAATAAAAAATTCCTATTATCCATTGCTCCACTAAAAGGTATGCCTATGTGATAAAAATTATTTCTACCATTGTCTTGAAATGTAGAATTGATACCTGGTCGTAATACCTCAAAATAGTTTTTATTCATATTTTTTTTCATATTCTAGTTTAGAAATTGGATAAAATGATATTGTATCACCTGGATTAATTAGATTTGGTTCAGTATTTTTTTTATTATCAAAAATATCAACCGGTGTTTTACCAATTATATTCCAACCACCTGGACTTTCAAAAGTATAAATATTACAAAATTGCTCTGTTATACCTATAGAATTTTTTGGGACTTTAACTCTTGGTGTTTTTAAACGTTTTGCAAAAAGAGATTTATCCATATCTCCTAGGAATGGCATTCCCGCAATAAAACCTGTCATATAACAATAATAATTTTTTGAAAAGAATGTTTCATAAATTTTTGCTTCATTTATTTTTAATAATTTTTGTAAACGTTTTATATCTAGTGCAAATTCCTCTGCACAACAAACTGGGATTTTAATTAGATTATTTTTTGAATTATTATTTTTTTTTAAATCTAAATTTTCAACTTGTTTTTTTAATTTAGCATAACTCGTAAGTTTTAAATCGAAACTGATTACTAGTTTATTATAACTTGGTGTAATATTTGTAATACCTAAAAAATTACTATCTCTTAAATTATTAAAATAATTTATAACATTTCTGTTTATTTCTTTATTTACCTCAGTACCAAAGTCACAGTACAATGCTGCGTCACCAAGATTTGATATATTTTTAATCATGTCATGTTATACTTTAAGCTTTATAGTATGGAAATTAATTTAAATTGTGATTTAGGTGAAAAATCAAAGCATCATTCAAATGAGAATGATCCCGATTTACTCAAAATAGTAAACTCTGCAAATGTGGCTTGTGGGTACCATGCTGGAGATGAGGAAACTATGAGAGAAGTTGTAGAGATTTCAAAGCAAAATAATGTAAGTATTGGTGCACATCCATCTTTCAATGATCCAGAGAACTTCGGAAGAAAAAGGATTAATCTTGGTGCTGATGAGATTTCTAAGCTTTTAAAAGATCAATATGAAATTTTGCAAAATATTGCCATTAAATTAGATGAAAAAGTTTCTCATATTAAACCACATGGAGCCTTGAATAATATGGCTTGTGAAGACCTTGAACTAGCAACAATTTTAGCAAAAACTATTTATAGTATTGATAAAGATATAATCTATTTAGTACCAACAGGTTCAAAAATGGAAATTGCAGCTAAAAAATTAAATATGAAAATTGCATGTGAAATTTTTGCAGATAGAAATTATGAAGACGATGGAACGCTTGTATCAAGAAGTAAGGATCATGCCCTAATAACTGATCCCGAGCGAGCTAAAGAACATGTATTCAATATGGTAAAAAATCAAACCCTTAATTGTCACAGTGGAAAACAAATACCTTGTGAAATCGATTCAATTTGCATACATGGAGATAATGCAAACTCTCTTTCGACTGCAAAGCAGGTAAGAGAAAACTTGATAAAAAATAATTTAGAATTAAAGCCTCTAAATAAAATGGAAAAGTTTATATAATTATGATTAAAAAACTATTTACTCTTCTCATATTCTTTTTTTTAACTGTTGAAACTTTTGCTGCTGGAACAAGTTCATCAGATAAAAAACCAAGCTATAAAAATGCTGTAAAAATAATTGAAGCTGCTAAGAAATATGAATCCAAAAATAAAATGGATAAAGCATTAAAAAGATACGAAAAAGCTCAAAAAATTTTATTAAAACTCGACAAAGAAAAGCCCTTACAAGCTGATACGCTAAACTATCTAGGTTTTACAACTAGAAAACTTGGGGACTTTGAGGCAGGAGAAAAATATTATTTGTTAGGTTTGCAAGTCGATCCAAAGCATGTTGGTATAAATGAATATTTAGGTGAATTATATGTTGTAACCAACAGAATTGATTTAGCAAAAGAAAGATTGGAAATTTTGAAAAGCTGTAATTGTGAAGAGTATCAAGAGTTAAAGGAAATTATTGAAGGAACAAAAAAATCAAAATACTAATTGATATTTTGAATCATTTGTTCGGGCATCCATAAAGCGATTTGCGGAAACAGTACAATCAGTAGAACTGCAAAAATCATTAATAAAAATAATGGAAAGGCACTTTTTGCTATGAACCCCATATCTTTATTTGCCATTCCTTGAAGAACAAATAGATTAAAACCAACAGGTGGTGTAATTTGAGCCATTTCTACAACGATAACTAAAAATATTCCGAACCAAATCATATCAAAACCTGCCTGCCTTATCATTGGCTCAATTATTGCCATTGTAAGAACAACTGCAGAAATTCCATCAAGAAACATCCCAAGAATTATGTAAAAAATCATTAATACAAATATTAAAACATACGGTGATAACTCCATATTCTGTATCCACAATGCTAGATTTCTGGGCAAACCTGTAAATCCCATAGCAAGTGACAAGAATGTTGCCCCAGCTAAAATAAAAGCAATCATACAAGAAGTTTTAGTTGCTCCAAGCAATGAGTCTTTAAATGTTTTTATAGTTAAGCTCTTTTGAAAATAAGAGAGAATTAAAGCTCCAACAACACCTAAAGATGCTGCCTCAGTTGCTGTTGCTATACCAGTGTAAATTGAACCTATCACACCAAGTATTAATAAAATAATTGGAATTAATTGTTTGGATTTATTTAGTTTATTTAAAAATGAAAAATTTTCATAGTTAGTTGGCATTTTGTTTTTATTTAATAAAGACCAAACAATTACATAGCTCATAAAGATTAGAGCAATCAATATTCCTGGAATTATTCCAGCTATAAAAAGTTTTGCAATTGATTCTTGAACAGTTACACCATAAATGATTAGAATTATCGAAGGTGGAATTAAAAGACCTAAAGTTCCTGAACCTGCCAAACTTCCAAGCAAAATTTTTTCAGGATATTTTCTTTTTCTTAGTTCTGGAATTGACATTTTTCCAACTGTAGCAACTGTAGCAGCAGATGACCCTGAAATAGCTGCAAACAAAGCACAGCCAACTACATTAACGTGTATCAAACCTCCTGGTAATTTCTGAAGCCAAGGAGCCAATCCTTCAAATAAATTTTCTGATAATTTTGTTCTAAAAAGAATTTCTCCCATCCACACAAATAATGGTAATGCTGTTAGTGTCCATGATGAAGAAGCTCCCCATATAGTTGTGGCCATCGCATCACCTACTGGTCTAGAGGTAAACAACATCATACCTATTGAAGATACCCCAACCATGCTGATAGCTACCCATATCCCAGATCCTAAAAAAAATAGTAAAACACTAATAAAAAAAAATGCTAATAAAATTTCAATCATAATTATTAACTATTTTTAAAATTAATTGATGAAAGACACATATAAAAAATAATAATGAACCAATTGCTACACTTGATTGAGGTATCCAAATTAAAATTTCATCGGCTCCTTCACTTCTTTCTTGAAACTCATAAGATATCTTTAACATTTTAAGAAAATAAAAGGCCATATATCCTGAAAAAATAGATGCAACACTTAAACTCCAAATTTCTAGAAACTTTTTTCTTAAATTAGTGGCTTTTTCTAAAAATAATGTAATCCTTATATGGCCTCCATTAACAAAAGTGTATGAAAGAGCAAAAAATGAGGAAGCTGCCATACAGTAACCAGAATACTCAGCTAAACCTCTTACATAGAAACCAATCATTCTTGAGGCAACTCCAGTTAAAATAAAAACTGCTATCAAAATTAAAAAAAAAGCAGCTATATATCCTGAAAAATTATAGAGATTATTTAAAGATTTATTAATTTTTTGTAACATAAAAAAGGCCGTTTTTTTAAACGGCCTTTCTCATTATATTAATTTTATTTGTAAGCAGCAAGTACGCTAGCTCCTGTTTTGCCAGCCTTTTTCTTCCATTCCTTTGCCATTTTTTTTCCAACTTTTTGGAAATGTTTTTCTAAATCAGCGTTTACTTTGCCTACTGTCATTCCTGCAGCAGCTAAAGCTTTTTTATCCTCAATATTTCCAACTCTAGAAAGCATCCAACCTTTTTCTTCTGCAGCAGTTGCTTCTTTCATTATTAGATTTTGAGTATCTGCATCTAGCTTGTTCCAAGATCCTCTATGAGCTACTACCATATTTTTTGGAAACCAAGCAGCTATATCATAGAAATATTTTACTCCGTTCTCCCAAATTTTACTATTTTTTCCAGTAGTTGGTGAAGTAATCATGCTCTCAACTGCCCCAGTTGAAAATGCTTGGCTTATCTCTGCAGCTTCAATTTTTGTTGGAGCCATACCAGTAAGTTCTGCAATTCTAATTGTTGCTGAATTATAAGCTCTAAATTTTAAACCTTGTAAATCTGAAACACTATTAATCTCGTTTTTACTGTACAAACCTTGTGCAGGCCATGGCACAGCATACAAAAATACCAATCCTTTTTGGCTCAAGCTTTCTATGATTGCTGGTTTCGATGCTTGATAAAGTTTCATTGCATCATCATATGATGTTGCTAAAAATGGTTGCGAATCAATCTCAAGAATTGGATCTACTTTTCCTAGAGCTGACATAAATCTCTCGCCCATTTGAGCTTGTCCAGTTCTGACAGCTCTAAAGATTTCTCCACCTTTAAATAATGATCCTCCAGGGTGAGTTACAATAGTTAATTTACCTCCACTTTTTTCTGAAACGTTTTTAGCAAATTCTGCAGCATTAGCAGAATGAAAATTGCTTGCACCATAAGCTAAAGCCATATCCCACTTCTCAGCAGCATTTACGTTAGCAGTTAACAAAACAGAAAATAAAATAGAAATTAAAGTTTTTAAATTTTTCATTAATCCTCCTTATTTTTAAAAAAATACATCTGATTATGTATTATTTGTTAAATCAATAGAAAATTTTCTATGTTTTATTGAAAAATAAGAAAATACTACTATTATACAGTCACTTTGATCGAAGAAGCCCTTATTTTACTACAAATTATATTTATAAATATAATTTTAACTGCAGATAATGCCATAATAATTGGACTTATCGCATCTAATTTTGTCCCTAAAAATAGAAAAAAAATTATATTTTGGGGGGTGGTAGGGGCTTTAGTATTTAAAGTTTTATTTGCAGTATTTGCAACATATTTATTCAAATTTTACTTTATAAAAATTCTAGGAGGTTTGCTGTTAATTTGGATAGTTAACGATTTAAGAAAAGATCTTTTACAAGTTCAAAAGCAAACTAGATCACCTACAAAAAAATCTTTAGAACCATCATTTGCTAAGGGTATGTACAAGGTGCTTTTTGCAGATATTACGATTAGTTTCGATAATGTTATAGGTGTTGTCGGGGCTTCTAAGGGTAACTTTGGATTTATGATTTTTGGTTTAATTTTATCTGTAGTACTTACTGGTGCAATGGCCACCTATTTAGCAAATTATGTCCAGAAACATTTATGGGTCGTCTATGTTGGAATGGCATTTATTCTTATACTCGCAATACAACTTATTATTGGAGGGCTTGTAGACTTAGAAATTTTAAATATTAATGAACAGTTTAAAAAATATTTTTAATAAGAATATTTAATTGATGGATATGAGCCTTTCTTAACATCTAATTTAAATTTTTTAACTGCATTTCTTACATTACTTTTCAAATTAGTATATTTTTTTACAAATTTGACTTTTGTATCCGTTAAACCCAATAAATCATCTGTGACTAAAATCTGACCATCACAAAAATTTGATGAACCTATCCCTATTGTTGGAACATTAATCGACTCAGTAATTTCTTTTGAAACTTTTTTTTCAATACATTCTAAAACAATTGCAAATACTCCAGCATCTTCTAATGACTTCGAATCTTTTAACAAATTTTTTTTTTCTAAATCTGTTTTACCTTTGTATCTGAATTTACCTCTTACAGTCTGTGGTGTTATACCTATATGACCCATCACAGGAATTTTATATTTAATTAAATGTTTTACGATTTCTATAATTTTTTTTCCTCCTTCCAATTTTATGCCATCACATTTTGTTTCTTTCATCACTTTTTTACAATTTTTAAGCGCTTGTGATTTATTTTTGTATGTATTGAAAGGCATGTCTACAATCATTAAACTTTTTTTAACTCCTTTTCTTACACTCTTGGAATGTTCAATCATCATTAATAAATTTACTTTTCTTGTGGTTTCAAAATTATATAAAACTGAACCCAATGAATCACCCACAAGTATTAAATCTGCGTAGTTATCAATCTCTTCTGCTATATTTTTTGAATAAGCAGTTAAACAAACAATTTTTGACTTATTTTTTTTAAGAACAAGCCTACTTATTTTTGTAAGCATAAATACTTAGTTACCAAGTGCCCGTATTTTCCATAGATTTCCAAGGTTCTATGGGTTCTAAGTTACCTTCTTGAAGAATTTCAACTGATATTTTATCTGGAGATCTAACAAAAGCCATGTGACCATCTCTAGGAGGTCTATTTATTGTGTAACCCATATCTTTTAATCTCTGACAAGTCTCATAAATATTTTCAACTCTGTAAGCTAAATGTCCAAAATTTCTAGATCCCTCACCTAGGTTGTCTCCATCCCAGTTATAAGTTAATTCAATTTCTGCATTTTCATCATTC
This sequence comes from uncultured Pelagibacteraceae bacterium, assembly GCA_902516395.1. Taxonomy (GTDB): domain Bacteria; phylum Pseudomonadota; class Alphaproteobacteria; order Pelagibacterales; family Pelagibacteraceae; genus Pelagibacter. Next base: position 8,901 of record CABXYN010000008.1, read on the forward strand.
GGAGCTGCAAGAAAAACTAGTGTGTATCTTCCTTTTTCATTTTCCATTCTTTTTGTCTCTTTTAATCCTAAGCCATCACAAAAGAATTTAAGTGAGTCTTCGATATTTGAAACTCTAATCATTGTATGTAAATATTTCATATATTTAACTTATATAGTCTTATTATTCCAATTCAATAGTGCTTGGTGGCTTAGAAGTAATATCATAAACGACTCTATTAATACCTCTAATATTATTTACAATTTGATTAGATATTGACTGCATGAAGGATTTTTTAAATTGAAAGAAATCTGCCGTCATACCATCTTCTGAGGTTATTGCTCTTAACAGACAAAGATATTCATAAGTTCTATTGTCACCCATTACACCAACTGTCTTAACAGGAAGTAAGGCAGCGTAAGCCTGCCAAATCTTATCATATAAATTATTGTCCTTTAAAGATTTGATGAAGTAATTGTCCGCCTCTTTTAAAATTTTTATTTTTTCTTTGGTGATTATACCAGGCATTCTAATTGCAAGACCTGGTCCAGGAAATGGGTGTCTAGATATTATCTCATTACTTAATCCAAGTTCTAATCCTAGTTTTCTAACCTCATCTTTAAATAAATATTTAAGTGGTTCGACTAATTTAAGTTTCATTTTTTTTGGCAAACCACCTACATTGTGATGAGATTTAATTTTTGATGTTTGGCTTCCTGTTACAGACTTACTTTCAATTAGATCAGGGTACAAAGTTCCTTGGGCTAAGAATTTTGCATTTTTAATTTTATTTGAATATTTTTCAAAAATTTTAATAAAAAGATTTCCTATTATTTTTCTTTTTTTTTCTGGATCAGAAATATTTTTTAATTTAGATAAAAATAAATTTTCTGCATTTACATAGATTAGATTAATTTTAAATCTCTTTTTAAATGTCTTTACAACTTGGCTTTCTTCATCTTTTCTAAGTAAACCAGTATTAACAAATATACATGTTAATTTTTTCCCTATGGCATTTGACAGTAATTTAGCAACTACACTGCTATCAACACCTCCAGATAATGCACAAATAACCTTTGAATTTCCTACACTATTTCTTACTTCATTTATTAATTTTTTTTTCTGATCTCTTGAAGACCAATTTTTAGTTAATTTACAGATAGAAAATATAAAATTTTTAAGTATTAACTTTCCTTTGATAGTATGGCTTACTTCTGGGTGAAATTGAATACCAAACATTTTTTTTTCTACATTTTCAATGATACACATTTTAGAATTTATACTTCGTGCAATTATTTTAAAATTTTTTGGTAATTTTGTTACTTGATCTGCATGGCTCATCCATACATCATTTTTTCCCTTAGAAAAAAAATTTTTAGTTAACATACTTTTTCTAGTTTCTTTTACTTCCGCAAGCCCAAATTCTCTATGTTTAGAGCTTCTTACACTTCCTCCCATTGCTTTTGAAATAATTTGATGACCAAAACATATGCCTAAGACAGGTATTCCTAGTTTAAGAATTTTATTATTAAATTTTACTTTTTTACTCTCATAGACATTTAAAGGACCGCCAGATAAGACAATTCCCTTAATATTTTTTTCAAACTTTGTGAATTTTTCTATTTTTTTGTGACTTACTATCTCACAATAAATACCTAGTTCTCTGATTTTTCTTGCAATTAACTGTGTAAATTGGGAACCAAAGTCTACAATTAGTATTTTATTGAGAGTATCCTCAAGACGCATCTTTTCTTTCAAAATCTTTTAATCGACTTTCAATTGAAGCAATTTTTTCACACATATCTACACAAATTTTCTTAAAATCTTTACTCAATTCATCTGCTTTTGAAAAATTTGATCTTTCTAATTCCATGTCAATTAAAAGGAACATTGCCTCTTCATTCTTAGGGTCTAAAAGTAAAGTAGTTTTTATATTCTTTTCTTCTTGTCTTTTATCTTCTTCAATTTTAAAAATTTTAGCTAAATAAAGGTAAGATGCTGAATCTTTTGGGTTATAGACTATATTTTTATGAAATAAAAACTTTGAATCTTCATATTTTTCCTTATCAAATAAATTTTTGGCTTCCTTAAAAAAATTATTTTCATTCGCTTTAGCAAAAAGGCTAAATGAAATAAATGTAAAAATTAGAATTAAGTGTTTCATAGTTATTTTTTTACAACATCTATATTATGTACCATACTTTCATAAAAACCTGCTTTAGTAATTTTTACGAATTTTGGTTTTTTTCTTAGATCAGTTACTTTCTTAGCTCCCATATAGCCCATTGAAGATTTCAAACCTCCAACTAAGTTGTATATTATTTTGTCAACTTTACCTTTGTATTTAATATATCCCTCTACACCCTCGGCTACATATTTTGATGTATCTTTTTGTTTCATTTGAAAATATCTGTCTGCCGAACCTTTATTCATTGCGCCTATTGATCCCATACCCCTAAAATATTTATATAATTTACCATTTTTCTTTATTTTTTTTCCTGGTGCTTCATCTGTACCTGCAAATAATGAACCTATCATTACTGCATCTGCACCAGCTGCTAATGCTTTGGCAATATCACCAGAAAATTTTATTCCACCGTCGGCAATTAATCTTGTTTTACTTTTCCCAATTCCCTTTTTAACATTTAATATCGCACTTAGTTGTGGAACTCCTATTCCTGCTACAAGTCTTGTTGTACAAATTGACCCTGGGCCTATTCCTACTTTTATAATATCAACACCTAGTCTAACCAAAAACTTTGCAGCTTCTGCTGTAGCTATATTTCCAGCACAAATTGCTGTTTTCTTAGGACGTAATTTTTTTATTTTTTTAATTATATCTCCTACTTTTTTGGTATGTCCGTGTGCTGTATCAATTACTATTATATCTAAGTTTTCTTTTAATATTTTTTCAACTCTTTTTAATTCTTTTTCACTTGCACCAACTGCTGCACCTACTAATATTTTTTTCGATTTTACTTTTCTAATTTCTTTAATCTGTTCTTCAATATTTAAGTTTCTATGAATTATTCCTAATCCTCCGGCTCTACCCATAGCAATCCCCATTGAGGACTCCGTAACGGTATCCATAGCAGATGACAAAAGTGGGATTTTTATCTTTAGACTTTCAGATAAATTTATAGATGTGTTTACTTCACTGGGTAGAATTGCTGAGTAATTTGGCGCTAATGTAACATCATCAAATGTTAAGGCTTCTTTAATACTTTCCATGTCCTTATATAAATGATTCTTCAAAAAATAAAAGGATAACTATCTCAAATTTCTACAAATTATAAAATTTTCTTTAGAGTCTTTTCTGCTTGAAGGTGGCTTGAAAATATCAACATCTTTAAAAGATTTTTTACCTAATGCGACAATCTCGTTAAAAGATGATCCCATAAAAAAGTTTAGAAATAAAATTTCCTTTTTTATTGAGTAATTCAATCGCAAAATTCATTGCCTCTTTACATAATTCTCCTGTAACTAATGAGTCTACACTTTTATTACCTGTGGTGTTAACTGCCATATCAGAGACTACAAGATCTACTTTCTTACCAAAGTAATTTTTGATATTTTTTTTTTGCTTATCTTCTGTAAAATCCCCTTTTATATGTACTAAATTCTTAATTGGCTCAATATCCTTTAAATCAATTGAAATAATTTTAGAGTTACTGAAATTTCTTGATATGTACTGAGACCAGCTACCTGGAGCTGCACCAAGATCTATAACTAAAATATTATTTTTGATTATTTTAAATTTTTCATTTATTTCTTGCAATTTATATACAGCTCTAGACCTATAACCTTCTAATTTTGATTTTTTGACGTAAATGTCTCTTTTCTGCTTAATTATCCAATTCTTAGAAAATTTATTCTTTTTCAACTAATTCTCAAATCTTAAGGATTTTTCAATTATATCTCCGTCCAATGTTTTAATTTTAGATATATAATTTTTATTACTTCTTATATTGTCGTTATTTTTTCCTGCTAAATGAATAATTCCTATTTCATGATTTGGTAAATATGGTTCAACAAAAGTATTTTGTTTTTTGTCAAATTTAATTGCCTCAATTAGAGTCCAGTTACAATAAGCGGGTAGAATTTCTACATCTAAATTGTCTGAATATATTGTAATGTTCATCGCTATCTGCTCTGAACCCCAAATTTTTCCAGAGGACAACGCTTTCTTTAAATTTTTTTGCCAGATTTCCCAATGAGGAGCACTTTCTTCTAAGCAAAATAATCCAATATTCAAATGGGGTTTAAGTGCAACTTCTCTTGAAACTTTTTCTGAGAATCCAGATGACTTAGCATGTTTGTAATTTTGAGATTTTATTCTTGCAAAGCTCCCCAATACCCAATCTGCTCTTAAAACTCTTCCATAAGATCTATCTGCTGATGTTGCTATTGCTAATTTTTTTTTATCACTTCCTTGAAAATAAAGATCGATTGCATACCAAGAGTTTACCCACGCATCAGCATCTATCCATAAATATTTTTTATACCCTGGAAAATAATTTGGCAAGAATGCTCTAGATACCTGACTTTTCAACCACTCTCTTCCTTTTATCTTAAAATTTGGAACTTCGATATCCCACTCAGCCTTTTTGATTTGATATACTTTTTTTTCTAATATTTTAATTTGCTTAACAGTTAATCCTGCATCCATAATGCAAATATCTAGTTTTTTGCTTTGTTCAAATCTATTAATTGAATCAATTAATTCATTTAAAAGATTGAAATAATTTGAATCTGCTAATGAGATTATTGTATTTTCCCTCATTTATAACACATCTTCATGATGATCAGCGTCATCTGCGATGGCTTTCGCATTCTTTTTAACCATAAAATAATGCACTGAACTTATTGGTACCATTAACAAATAAATTAGACCTGAAATAATAATAGCATTAAATGTATAAACAAGAATTAAGCCAAAATATAAAATTATTCCAAATAACAAAAATATTGACGTACTTCTTGGGACAGCTATCCTTTTAAAAGAATAAGTTGGTATTTTGCTTATTAACAATATTGAAACAATTATAAACATAATAGGTACAATAATTTGATAATTTAAGTTTAAAAACTGAAATTCACTAATACTTAATATCAAAGGCATTAAAACAAGAACTCCACCTGCTGGAGAGGGAATACCTTCAAAAAAATTATCTTTCCAAGAGGTCTCTTCGTTTGATGAAACATTAAACCTTGCAAGTCTAAGTGCAACACAAACAACATAAATTAACGAAATTAACCAACCTACTCTTCCAGTTTCAGACAAAGCCCAAAAATACATTATAAAAGCTGGAGCAACACCAAAACTTATAACATCAGTGAGAGAGTCCAGTTCTTTTCCAACCTTAGAAGTTCCCTTTATCAACCTTGCAATTCTGCCATCTAACCCATCAATAATTGCAGCTACTATAACTGCAATAATTGATAATTCAAATTTACCATCAAATGCAAACTTTATTGAAGTTAATCCAATACATACTCCAACAAGTGTTAAAATATTTGGTAGAATTACTCTTGTTTTTTTATTTGAAACTAATTTAATATTTTTATTTTGAGTCTCCATTAAATCATTTTTTTGCAATTAAAGTCTCACCAGCTATAGTTTTTTGATCAACTTTAACCAAAGGAGTGTAATTTTCAAAATACATATCTGCTCTACTTCCAAATCTGATCATTCCTATTCTTGAACCTTGTTCTACAAGCTCATCTTTAGAAACCTCTGTTACAATCCGTCTTGCAACAAGTCCTGCTATTTGGACAACAATTATATCTTCTCCATCAGAATTTTTTATTTTATAATAATTTCTCTCATTATCTTCACTTGCCTTATCTAAAGATGCATTAAAAAACTTTCCTGGTTTATAAAGTATCTCAGATATTGCTCCAGAACATGGAGACCTATTTACATGGCAATCAAAGACATCCATAAAAATACTTATTTTTTTCATTTGTTTATTTTCAAAACCTAGTTCTTTTGGACCATTAGTATCCATTACTTGCAATACAACTCCATCAGCCGGACTTGTGAGATAATTGTCATCTCCGATAGAAATTCTTTCGGGGTCTCTAAAAAAATAATAGCACCAAATGGTTAATATCAACCCTATGAATCCAAGAAATCCATTTATGAAATAAAGAATTATAGTTGCGATTGCAAATATAATAATAAATTTGTAACCTTCATTGTGTATTTTTGGAAATATTTTACTCATGACAATCCTATAATTGATAATTTTTGATTAATATGTATACAAAAAGAATAAATTCAACTATTAAGATATATCGAAAAAATGAGTAAAATTAAGGTTAAAAACCCCATTGTAGAGTTAGATGGCGATGAAATGACCCGAGTTATATGGGACTTCATAAAAAATAAGCTCGTTTTAACTTACCTTGATCTCAAAATTGAGTACTACGATTTGGGAATGGAAAGTAGGGATAAAACTGAGGATAAAATAACAATTGAATGTGCAAATGCAATAAAAAGAAATGGTGTCGGTATTAAATGTGCAACCATCACACCTGATGAAGCTAGAGTAAGAGAATTTAATCTTAAAAAAAATGTGGAGATCTCCAAATGGTACAATAAGAAATATAATTGGAGGAACTGTTTTTAGAGAACCTATAATTTGTAAAAATATTCCAAAACTTGTACCTTCATGGACAGATCCATTGATCATAGGTAGACATGCGTTTGGTGATCAATATAGAGCAACAGATTTTACAGTACCTGGTAAAGGTAAGCTAGAAATCAAATGGACTGCTGAAGATGGTTCTGATGAGAGAAAATACGAAGTCTTCAATTTCCCAGGTCCGGGAATTGCATTATCAATGTATAATTTGGATAAATCAATAGAAGACTTTGCAAGATCTTGCTTTAACTATGGATTAATTAAAAAATGGCCAGTTTATCTTTCTACTAAAAATACAATTTTAAAAAGGTACGATGGAAGATTCAAAGATATTTTTCAGGAAGTTTTTGAAAAAGAATTTAAAGATAGATTTGATCAAAATAAAATTACTTATGAGCATAGATTAATAGATGATATGGTAGCATGTGCAATGAAATGGCATGGCAAGTATATTTGGGCCTGCAAAAATTATGATGGAGACGTACAATCAGATACAGTTGCTCAAGGATATGGATCTTTAGGTTTAATGACAAGTGTTTTACTTGCTCCAGATGGCAAAACAATGGAGGCAGAAGCCGCACATGGAACTGTAACTAGACACTTTAGAATGCATCAACAAGGCAAAGAAACTTCAACAAATCCTATAGCATCTATTTTTGCTTGGACAAGAGGTTTGGCGCATAGAGGAAAGCTAGATGGAAATGACGAATTAATTAAGTTTGCAGAAACACTTGAAAAAGTATGTGTTGATTGTGTTGAAGAAGGCTCAATGACTAAGGACTTAGCTATTTTAATAGGACCTTCGACAAAGTATTTAACAACTAATCAATTTTTAGATACTTTAGATGGTAAGTTGAGACAAAAACTAAATTAAAGTCTTTATTTTTTCAAAAGCGTCATCAATTTTATCTTTGAATTGGCCTCCTGCTTGAGCAAAATCTTTTCTACCACCACCACCTTTGCCACCAATAATTTCAGATCCTGTTTTAGCAAATGTGACTGCTTCATACTTATCAATAAGATCATCTGTTATCCCAACTGCAAGACCTACTTTATCTTCTAGACTTGCAAAAACTATCACAATTCCTGTTTTTAGCTCTTTTTTTCCAGCATCAACCAATTTTCTTAGCTCTTTAGGTGGAAGATCATCAACTTTTTGAAATCTTACGTTTACTTTATTAATTTTAACATCTTGAATTATATTTTTTGAATTATTTTCTAAAATTGAACTAAATTTTAATTGCTCTAGTTGTTTTGATAATTCTTTAATTAAAGTCTTATTATCTTCATTTTCTAAATTTGGTTTACCTCCTAATTTAATTATCTGTTTTGATAAGTCATTAATCATTTCTTCATCTTTTTGTGCGGATAAGTCAGATAATTTCTCTTTATTTTGTAAAAAACTATTTAATTGATTTTCCCTAAGAGCTTCTACTCTTCTAACACCTGCTGCAATTGATGATTGACTAATAATTTTAAATTTTCCAATATCACTAGTATTTCGTACGTGCGTACCTCCACATAATTCAGTGGAAAAATACTTTTCTTTCTCATCTCCCATAGATAACACTCTAACTTCCTCTCCATATTTCTCTCCAAAGAGTGCCAGAGCTCCATTATTTACTGCTTCTTTAGGAGTCATAATCCTTGTTTTAACTTCTGATTTTTTTTGAACCATTAAATTAACGTAATTTTCTATTTTTTCTATTTCCTTGTCTGAAATTGGTTTCATATGGCTAAAATCAAATCTTAGTCTATCTGGTGCTACTAATGATCCTTTTTGTGTAACATGAGTACCTAATACTCTTCTTAAAGACTCATGCAAAAGGTGGGTTGCTGAGTGATAAGCTCTTATATTATTGCGTCTATCAATATCAATTTTCATCTCAACATTGTCTTTGATTTTTATACTTCCTGATTTAACTTTGCCGTAATGTACAAATAGATCACCTAATTTTTTTTGGACATCCGTTATCTCAAACTTAAAGTCACCGGATATTATTTCACCAGTATCTCCTACTTGTCCCCCAGACTCTCCGTAAAAAGGGGTTTGATTTAAGATAATAATTCCTTCATCGTTTTCACTCAGTTCATTCACTTCTTTGTTATCTTTTAATAATGATAAAATAGTACCTTCTGCTTGATCAGTTTCATATCCTAGGAATTCTGAAGGACCTAATCTATCTTTTATCGAAAACCAAATATCATCTACCGCACTATCACCTGAGCCTTTCCAATTTTTCTTAGCAAGTTCTTTGCTTTCTTTCATTAGACTTTGAAATTTATGGTTATCTATTGTTAATGATTTATTTTTTAAGATGTCTTGTGTCAGGTCTAATGGAAAACCATAGGTATCATAGAGTTTAAAAGCTACTTCTCCAGGTAATATCTTGTCTATTTTATTTATTTCCTCATTTAGTATTTTAATACCCCTATCAAGAAGAATTAAAAATTTTTCTTCTTCCATTCTTAATGTTTCTTTTATTAAAGACTCAGCTCTTTCTATTTCTGAGTAATTACCTTTCATCTCATCTTTTAAAGTTTTAAAAATATTATAAAAAATTGGTTCTTTAGAACCAAGCAGGTGTGAATGCCTCATTCCTCTTCTCATAATTCTTCTTAGGACATAACCTCTTCCTTCATTTGATGGCAACACTCCCTCGGCAATTAAAAATGAACTTGCTCGTAGGTGATCTGCTATTACTCTAAAACTGGCTAAATTATCGTTATTAGGCTCGACTTTTAAAATTTCTGCAGAAGAGTTTATTATTTTTTTAAAATGATCAGTTTCATAGTTGTCGTGCGTTCCTTGAAGTAATGCAGCAATTCTCTCTAAACCCATTCCAGTATCAACTGATGGTTTTGGCAGATTAATTCGCTTTTCTTTTGAAATTTGTTCATACTGCATAAAAACTAAATTCCAAATTTCTATAAACCTATCCCCATCCTCATTTTTTGTTCCTGGTAATCCGCCTTCTAAGTGGTCTCCATGATCATAAAATATTTCTGAACAAGGACCGCAAGGTCCTGTTTCACCCATAGACCAAAAATTATCAGATGTTGCTATCCTAATGATTTTATCTTCACTTAACCCAGCAATTTTTTTCCAGTAATTAAAAGCTTCGTCATCGTCGTGGTAGACAGTTACATAAAGCCTGTTCTTATCTAAACCAAATTCTTTTGTTATTAAATTCCATGCAAGTTCAATAGCTCTTTCTTTAAAATAATCACCAAAAGAAAAGTTTCCCAACATTTCAAAAAATGTATGGTGTCTTGGAGTATAGCCAACATTTTCAAGATCGTTATGCTTACCACCTGCTCTTACACATTTTTGAGATGTTGTAGCTCTTTGATAGTCCCTCTTTTCTAGTCCTGTAAACACATTTTTAAATTGGACCATTCCAGAGTTGGCAAACATCAATGTTGGGTCATTATTCGGGACTAAATTGCTAGACTCAACTATTTTATGATCATTTTTTTCAAAATAATCCAAAAATGCTGACCTAATTTCATTTAATGTTTTAGCCATATTTAACCAAAATACAGCATTTTTATATGATGTCTACACTTCTGAAGGGAAAAAAGGCGCCCATAGAGCGCCTTTTTTTAATAACTAAAAGTTATCTGCTAATTTTTTTTAGTAGGAACTTCTTCCTCTTTCTTCTGCGCTTCAAGCTTTTCTTCGCTTAAAGGATTTCCCTCGATCTTCTTTGAAATAACACCAGCTTTTTCTCTGATAGCCATTTCAATTTCAGCAGCAGCTTTTGGATTTTGTTCAAGGTAAAGTTTAGCATTCTCTCTACCTTGACCAATTTTTTCACCTTTATAAGCGTACCAAGCTCCAGATTTTTCAACAATCTCAGCTTTGGCACCAAGGTCGATTAGTTCCCCTACTTTACTAATTCCTTTTCCATACATTAAGTCAAACTCAACAACTTTAAATGGTGGTGCAACTTTATTTTTAACAACTTTTACTCTTGTTGTGTTTCCAACAATTTGTTCTTTATCTTTTATTGCTCCAATTCTTCTAATATCCATTCTTACAGAAGAATAGAATTTCAATGAATTACCTCCAGATGTTGTCTCAGGACTCCCAAACATTACACCAATTTTCATTCTAATTTGGTTAATAAATATAACCATTGTATTAGTTCTTGAAATTGATCCTGTTAATTTTCTAAGAGCTTGAGACATCAGTCTTGCTTGAAGACCAACATGGTGATCTCCCATATCTCCTTCAATTTCTGCTCTTGGAGTTAATGCTGCAACTGAGTCTACTACTAAAACTGACATTGAGCCTGATTTGATTAAAGTATCAGTTATTTCTAAGGCTTGTTCACCAGTATCTGGCTGTGAAATAAGTAACTCTTCAGTATTAACACCTAATTTCTTAGCATAAACTGGGTCCAGTGCATGCTCTGCATCAACAAATCCACAAATTCCACCTGCTTTTTGCGCTTCAGCAACAACTTGTAATGCTAATGTAGTTTTACCAGATGACTCTGGTCCATAAATTTCAACAATTCTGCCTTTTGGTAATCCACCTATTCCAAGTGCCAAGTCTAAACTCAAAGATCCAGTAGAAATGGACTCAATATCCATTGCTTTTTGTTCTCCAAGCTTCATCACAGAGCCTTTTCCAAAGCTATCTGTTATCTGGCTGATTGCTGCATCTAGTGCTTTATTTTTTTCTTTATCTTCCAATTCTTTATCTTTTGTGGATTTCACCACTTTTAAGTTATTTTTAGTCATTTTTTGCCTCGTTTTTTAGATTTATTAACATTCGAATCATAAAATAAATGTACACATTTTGTTCTCATTGGCAATATTTTTTTAAAATTAGGTCTAGAAGTCCCTATTTATCTAAGTTTTAAGTACTCGCTATTAAGTAGGCCAACTGACTTTATTAATCTGTATTGAGCTAAAAGATAGTTTCTCTCAGCCTCAGCAAGATTTATTTTAGCATTTATTAGATTTGACCTTGATTGAAGAACATCAAATGTAGATCTGTTTAATCCACTCTCATATTCAAAGCTAATTCCCTCGTTTGCAATTTCAGCAGCTTTAACTTGTGACTGTACAGCTCTTAAAAAACTCTTTGATGACTCTAATGTCGACCAAGCTGCCGTTACTGACTGTGTATTATTTCTATATGCATTTTCAAGTAACAATTTTTTCATACCTTTCACTTGGAGATTTTTGTTAACATTAGATCTATTTTTTCCACCAAACTGAAAGGGCCAACTTACAGTTGCTTGAAGAACGTCTTTTTCTCTTTCGTCGTAAGTTGCACTCAAATCGTCAACATAAGTTCTCTCTAATGAGAGTTTTGCTGTTGGAGAAAGATCTGAGCGAGCAATCTTTACATCTAACTCTGATTGTCCATATTCAATATCTGCAATAATTAATTCAGGGCTTTTTTGTTCAGAGGTTTTTTTTGCTTCTACTAGACTTGATGGAATAGAAACATCTGAATTATATATTTTTTTTAATTTTTCATTTCTATTAATTGGTCCAATAATATTTTCATACGCTAGCTTGCTCGTGATAATACTATTTTGTGCTCCGATGTAGCCAGCTTGGGCTCCAGCTAAAGATGATTGCGATTGTGCTAAATCAGTTGCAGTTATTTGAGCTCTTGAAAGTCTTGCATTATCAATTTCAAATTGTCTTTGTAGTAAATTTACATTTTCTTCATTTATGCTAAGTTTCTCATAAGCTAAAATTAAACCTGTATAAGCCTCAATAGCTTTTAAAAATACCTCTTGCTCTTTTTTAATAAGTTTTGCTTCAGAAAGGTTAAGTCCTAATTTACTTTTTTCGTATGTAGAGTCCCTGCTCTTGCCATCTAAAAGTGTTTGCTCTAACTTTACAGAGGTTGTCATAGGATTTGTATTTGTTATAGAGGCATCAGTACCGTCTTGATTTGTAAGTTTATTGGTATCTTCAAAATTTTTTGTACCTGATAGAGTTAAAGTTGGAAAAAAGTCACTTTTAGAAATATTTAAGACTTCCTTTTGCACTTCTAAATTTTTTCTCTCAGCCTTAAGCTCTAAATTATTCTGATAGGTCTGTTTTAATGCATCACTCAAAGTTGCTGCATTTACTGGTATTATAAATGTTATTAAGCAGAAAGTGATTAAAGAGATTTTTTTCATTAATTATATTTTATTGATTTAATTTGATGATTTCTATTTAAATTTAATACAATTGAAGAATATTTAGGAGCAAATTTAAACATATTTTGTGTGACCCTTTGGTAAGTCTGCATAAATGTTAATACCTCATTTTTACTCATAACCTTACTATTTGCTTTGTTTTTTGAGTTTAATTTTAATAATGCCTCCTGTTTAAGCCTCCAGCTCTGCAATAATTTAAAATTACCTGCTTTTAAAAATAGCAAACAGTCTAATTTAGAAAATAATTTTTTGTATTTAGTTTGCAACTGAGCATTTACATATTTTCTCCATCTTAAATTTTTATCTTCTGTTCTTTCCAGTGAATTAATTGATTTTTTTAAGGTTGTATTTTTTTCTGCTCTAGCTCCAACACACCATCCCTCAAAGATTATAACATCTGGCAACTTTTTAACTAGATACCAAGACTTTCTTTTTAATCTATCATCTATTGCCTTATTAAATTTAGGAAGTCTCTGTTGATTAAATCGCTTTCCCTTTGTTTTTTTAAGAAGATCAAAAATAAAGTTTACATCGTGAGTACCTGGAACACCTCTGGTCATTAATAAGGGATGAATTTTTTTAGATAATTTTATTCTATCTCTTCGAGTTTTATACAAATCATCAATTGATATTTTAAAAACATTTAACTTAAAATATTTTGTTAGAATAATCCTTAAAATAGAACTAATTGTTGTTTTGCCAGTTCCTTGACCTCCTGCTAAGCCTATTAAGTAAGGTTTAGATTTATTTGTTCTATTATTGATCCAGAAACTAATTGGAATTAGAAAAGATTTAATCATTTTTTCTTTATTTTTAAATTTTTCCTTTGTTGTTTCTTGAGATCTTATAAACTTAAAACAGTCTTTACTAACTTTTTTATAACACTCAGTAATTGATTGCATAAAAAATTTATTGTTTTTGATCTAAAGGATGATTTTTGCCATCGTTCACTGGCACATCTTCAATTTCAAATGGTTCCACACCTTCTATGCAAGCAATATTTACACCAAATATTTTTGGATTGCTTCTGGGTCTATTATGAGTGTGAATTCCACAAATCGAGCAAAAGTAATGTTTGGCAGTATTAGTATAAAACTGATAAAGTGATAACTTATCTTCCCCTTTAGTAAGTTTAAAATCATCAGGACCAAGTACTCCAATAATATAACCTTTTTTTTTGCATATTGAACAATTGCAGCGCATAATTTTTTCAATACCACCCAAAGGCATCTTAACCTCTGCTTCTATTGCACCACAATGACAGGATAATTTTTTCATAGTTTAATCTCCTAAAAAATTATTTATTGTTATTTTTTAAATACTCACCGTATCTTTTTAAACTTTCCTCTGGCCATGTTTTTTTTGGATCATACATTTTTTCAAAACAAATTACATCATCTGCAAGGTTTAACCATGGATCTTTATCTTTTGTAAATATGTGGACCTGGGGAGGAAAATTTTCTGAATTATTTAAAGTTTTAGTCCTAACTGTTAGTCTACCAACAGCAGATGCATAATCTGTATAAATATAAGCACCGCATTTGTTGCAAAAAAATGCTCTAGAAGTAGCTCCACTCCCTGCTTTAAGTTCAGTTGATGAAACCTCACCTTCTATGATTAAAGTGTTGTCTAAAACACTCGAATTAATAACATAAGATGATCCAGTTATAATTTTACAATCTTTACAATGACAAGCTTGGGTGAATAGAGGTTTTTCTGTAATTGTATATTTAACTTGCCCGCATATACATCCGCCAGTTAAGTTTTTATTTTTTTCCATTTCTAATATTTAATCTATTTATGGTTAAAGTTATCCACATGTATACAATATGTGGTTTCGATGTTCACGTTTTGATTCACTTTTGATTCAGTTACAGACTCAAAATACAACCTGATTGACACTATTGAATAACTTATGTATTAGTTAGAACAAAATAAGAACATTTATGAAGCTAACTATTCCTTACTATTTACATAAAGCTGGCGCGGGTTTTCCATCCCCTGCTACAGATTATATTGAGGAAGACATCGATTTAAATATTCATTTAATCAAAAATGTTCCAGCAACCTTCATCATAAGAGTTCAAGGAAAATCAATGGTTGATGTTGGAATTAATGATGGAGATCTATTAGTTGTTGATAAAAGTTTAACGCCAAAAAACTTCTCAACAGTTATTGCAAATGTTCATGATGAATTAGTTGTTAAAAGTTTAGTTCAAGAAAGAGATAAAAAATTTTTAACATCAGGTTCTAAAGAATTTACAGATCGAATTTTAATTAACGAAGATGAAGATGTATTTATTTGGGGAGTTGTAACTTATGTCATCCATTCAGTATACTAAAAAAATAGCACTTATTGATTGTAATTCTTTTTATGTTTCTTGTGAAAGATTATTCAATCCTAAAATAAGAAAAAAACCCGTTGTAGTTTTGTCTAACAATGATGGTTGTATAATTTCAAGATCAACCGAAGCAAAAGCTTTAGGTATTAAAATGGGAGAGCCTTACTTTAAAGCAAAAGATATTATCATTAAAAACAAAGTTGAAGTTTTTTCATCTAATTATTCCTTGTATGGAGATTTATCTAGAAGAGTAATGCGAACACTAAAAAGATTTAACTCTGCTATTGAAGTTTATTCTATTGATGAAGCATTTTTAGATTTATCAAATTTTCCAGACAATGAAGTTGAAAAAGTTGGAAAAGAAATTAGAGAAACAGTTTTAAAGTGGACAGGTATTCCAACTAGTATTGGAATTGCTAAAACAAAAACTTTAAGTAAAGTTGCAAATCATATTGCAAAGAAAAAAGAATCAGGGGTAACAAGTTTAATAGGAATTGAAAATATTGATCCCATATTAGAAAAAGTTGAAATTAATGATGTGTGGGGTGTAGGAAGACAATTGACAAAGTTCTATCATAAAAATGGAATTTATAATGCTAAGCAACTAAAAAATAAATCGAATACATGGGTAAAGAAAAATTCAAATGTTTTGGGTTCAAGAACCGCAATGGAGCTTAGAGGAATTCCTTGTATTGATATTGAGACAACTCAATCAAAAAGAAAAAGTTGTGTGGTATCCCGTTCTTTTGGTCAAAGAATTGAAAAATATCAGGAATTAAAAGAAGCAGTTGCAAATTATTGCTTGAATGCATCAGAAAAAATAAGATCTGAGTCTTTGATTGCAAAATCAATTACTGTTTTTGTTAGAACAAGTCCTTTCCAAAGTAGATTTGGGTATTACTCAAACTCAAAAACGATAGATTTTGCAATTTCTACAAACAACAGCATTGAAATAGTTAAAACTGCCTTAGTTGCTTTAGACTCTATCTTTAAAAATGGCTACCGTTATCAAAAAGCAGGCGTGATGCTGACTAGTTTATCTAATGAAGATGGTAGTAAGAACCTATTTTATTCTGAAAAAGACGAGAAAATTAAGGGTTTAATGAAGTCTATTGATAATACTAACTATCGATATGGAAGATCTACGTTAAGCCTTGCTAGTGCGGGCGTTCAAAAGAGGTGGAACATGAGAAGGGAGCATTCATCTAAAATAGATACAGCTGATTTCTACTTGCTACCAACAATCAGAACTTAATTTAAAGGCGCTAAAACAATTTTAATATTTTCAGTTTTATCAGAATATTCTTCAAATATTCCTGATCCTTTAAATGTAGCGTTGTTATTTTTTAAAATAACTAAAACAGAAGTAGTCTCTTGATCAGTATCGAGATCAAGATCCCCCTGAATTCTGATTTCATCATCGTAATACTGTAAAATTTTTATTTTTTTACGATATTTGTCAGAAATAATATTGCTTGATCCAATTTTTTCAAATTGAAATTTGCCATTTTTAAAAATAATTACATCTGAAACTATACGTTCATTCCTGGTTACTTTGTTTGTAACATTATTAGTATTAACCCAGTACCAATTGAGTTTATATTTTCCCTCAAGTTTTATTTTACTTTTTGGTAAAGTTAATTTTGCTTTTTTTTTAGAAATTTCTTTTTTATTACTCCAATGTATATCTTTATAAAAAGCAACTGCCATAGGTGGCTCAAAGTCTGAAAATTTCTTTATACTTTCACCACCTTTTCTCCAAGAGTAAATACCCCATTGAAAGTTAAATCTTTGCTGGCTTTTTTTACCATCTCTCTTGGCTACATCTTGATTAATTGGAGCAGTTACACATTTTATACAACTAAAGATTTCTCGATTGTCATGCTTTAAAGTTAATTCACCAAGTTTATTCTGAGCCCACAAAATATCTATTTCAAATTCAATCCATTTATTATGGAAATTTCCTTTTCTAGAAATTATTAATGCATTTTCTTTACTATGAGAATCTAAATTATCAGTAAAAATTACTGATCTAAAATAGAAAGCTAAATCACCATGTTGTATCGCATTTGGATTTAAAGTATCACCTTTTGAAGCAATTACATTCCCTTTTTTATCAACAGTGTTAACTATGCCTAAATCAGAACTTGGAACTATAACAAATTTATAAGGTACGTCTTCATCACCATACCCATGGAGTTGGCCAAAATGCATAATATCGTCATAAACACCAAGATGATCGACAGTTGGATTATCAGGTATAAAAACACTAAATTTTATTTTTGTTCTATGCCCATATTTTGCTGCCATGTTATTGTCATTTGGAAAATTTAATTCACTTCTTTTAAGTTTGATTGCCAGACTTTTTTCTCTACAATCCCAACTGTTATCAGCACATCCCTTAGTTAATTGAAATCTTTGCACATTCCCTTTTACTCCAGGAAAATTTGATACTAAAATTGCCCCATCATTGGCGGCTATATTCTTTCTATGAAGTTTTTCACCTTTATGTTTAATAATTTTGCTTTTAAATTTTAAGTTTTTATCAATCTCTAATATTTGAGGTATTTTATTCTTTAATTCATAATCATATTCACTGCTAATATAATTGTTTTCACTAGCTGCTAAGATTGAAGGTATTATCAAGAATAAAAACAATATTTTTTTCATGGACTGCTTTTCTTTAAATTTTGCTAAAAGTGGATTTTTTATTATTTATTTCATCTTAATTTCAGGTAATTGTTTTTTCATTAGGATTTAAATAGTTTATCAGATAAATTTTGCAAGTCATCGCCCCAGAAAACTTCTTCCTGAATTCTATTAAAATCAACATTAAATACTGTAGACATCGCTGATGCATATATAGATCTAGCATCAATTGTTGAATTCAAATCCCTTCCTTCGAATAATTCTTTTCTCTTTAGCCCTGGCCAATCAGAATAAACTTGGGATTGCTTTAGCAGACCACCTGCCATAAAAATTGCAGATCCATAGCCATGTTCTGTACCTCGTCCACCATTTTGTTTTATTGTTCTGCCAAATTCTGTAAGTGTAACGACTAGTGTATTTTCAATTTCAGTTCCTAAGCCTTTCTCTAAACTTTTAAAAATCGAGTCCATTTCAATCAAACTATCTGAATGGGAACCATTCACTCCACCCTGTGCTGCATGTGTATCAAACCCATCAACCTCAAAAACTGCCACTCTTGGACCATTTATTTTTTTTAATTCCAAACCTGCTTTGTAGGCCAAAGATGAATTCTTTCTAGACATAGAGGTGCCTCCATTATTCATCATGGATCTGTTAGCAATTATTTCCATCATGTTAGCCAACTCATGTTCTGATTTATCTGCATAAATTGATTTTAAAAGCTGTAAAAGTTCTGTTCTAGGTAATCTTTTTTTGGATGGATAAAAATTATCATTACTAGGAATACCTCTAAGAAGTAAAGGCATTGGTAGTGCCAATGCAAGACCATCACCTTTTAAATCTGCTAACTTCATTCCTCTTCCTAACCAACCAGTTTTTATGGAGTAAGGTATATGACCTCCTGTCTCCATTAAGTTTTGCCCATCAAAATGGGATCTTTTAGTGTACGGGATATTCGTAGCATGAACTATTGTTCCTAGATTATTTTGCCACAAATTATGAAAATTTTTTAACTTGGGATGAAGAGCAAAATCTGAATTTAATTTAATTGTTTGATCTAAAATTAAATCTTTTCTTCTTTTTTCAAAATTCTTATCTCCAATTATTGGAACAGCACACAAACCATCCATTCCACCTCTTAACATTATGACTACAAGATTTTTTTTCTTTTCTGAATTTGCTAAAACAGGAAAATTAAAACCAGCTAAAAACAATGTAGTAGCTGAACCTTTTAAAAAATTTCTTCTTGATATTTTCATGATTTAAGTGTCTCCGGTAAATTAAATAATATTACATGTTTATGAACAAGTTCTTTATGCTGGCTTAATATCTGAAGAATTTCATTTGGATTATCATAATTTTTTTGAACCATTTCTTCATAAAATTCAGGTGTCTGTGATTTGCCTGACTTTTTATAGTAAGCTTCTTTTGAATAAACTAACCTTCTAATTAACAATTCAGGGGACATCCAATCGTCAGAAATGTCTGACCATCCATTAGGTTGTTTTGCTAAATATGGATGATGACCTAATTCTCTAAGCAAGTGCTCTGATGATCTTTGACCATTTGTTGGTTTTTGGCCTAAGGCATATAAATCCATCAATTTAGGTGTTGGAATTAAATCTACATCAGACATTTTACTCATTTGTAGAAGCCAATTTTCTGGATTTTGAAATTTATTGTGTCTATCAGAATAATTGAAAGCAACTTCAATAGCTGCTTTGTGAACTTCTGGTAAAAAACCATCTGATTTTTCCCAAGCTTTAATAACTGGTTCCATCATTTCTTTTGTAGGATTGTCAGTTATCAGATATCTGCAAAGTTTCATTGCAATAAACTTTCTACAAGATGGATGATTTACAAGATCAGTAATTACAGCCGACAAACTTTTTCTACCACTTTTATATTTTTTTCCTAAGACTATTTTAGTACCTGGTTCATGAGCATCAGGGTTGAAATGGACATCACCTGTCTCCAGTCTTTTCTTACCCCACTTAGGTCTCCATCCAGTCATTATATATGCCATTTGAATTATATCTTCTTGTGTGTATCCACAATCTGGAGACACAGTGTGAAGTTCTAGAAGCTCCCTTGCATGATTTTCATTTACACCTTTTTTTTTTCCTTTTTCTCTAGCCCACTGAGCTTCTTGGCTTTTGGGTCCAATATTTTGATCATTATCTAGGTGGTGTATCATTGACCACCCAACTGTAGCCTCCTGGACCATTTTTTCAAAATTTTGATTCATGTTAGCTCTAATAATTTCACGTTGATATGCTCCAGTAGTATATTGTGCTAAAAAATCTTTTTCACTAATTGCAAAATGATTTCCCCAAAAGTACCAAAGCTTAGCTAAAACAGGAGTTTCACTTTTTATAGCCTCTGAATGTCGTATACAAAGTTCAAGATTCCACCAAAATTTTTGTCCAGTTGCATGCCTTAACTTATTTTTTTCTCTTTTATAGCCATCTTTATCATTTTTGAATTTTTTTCTTAAAACTTTTCTATCTCCATAAACATAATCTCTATAATATTTTCTGAGTTCTTTTTCTGGTAAAATTTTTCCTTGCCAAGAAAAATCAGGAATATTATTCAATTGATTTGTTGCCCATTTTAGTGGGTCAGAGGGTGTCTTATCGTCTGGTCCAAGTCCAAATGCTACTTTACGATAAAAATTTTTCATAAACTATTTTAAAATATACTATTTCAAAGTGTCAATATCTGAAATGTTTGTTAATGAATTATTAAATTCAGTCATATTTTCTCTTCCTGAGATTTTTAAAATAATTAGACCAAAAATAATAATAAGAGCTAGAGGTATTGCTGTTATTACGCTTATATATTCAGCAATTATTATTAAATATAATGCATAAAATGCTATTGATCTAAATATTACAGCTGACTTAAACACAGCAATTATTGCTAAAGAATGCTTTATCAAATTTAAAAAACTCATTTTTGAGGGGCCAAAGTATCTTGATCCTCTTATTGAAGGAGAATTAATTAAATTACTTTCAGTTTTTGCTAATGAACCAGAAAAACTACTCCAAGTTGCTTTCTCTTCGATTAATTTTTTAACAGTTTGTTTCGTGAGACAGGTGAAATTTCCAAATTTAATAAATTTTCCAGTGAAGGTAAAAGTAATAATTTTATGAAAAAAATAACAAATCTTAAAAATTAAACTTTCAGATCTTCTAACTCTTTCTCCAACTATTGTACTGTTTGGATTATCTTTAATTTTTTCAACAAATTTTCTTATTTCCTCTGGTCTATCTTCTCCATCTCCATCCATAGGAATAACATAGTCAAATTCCTCGTTTTCTGTGATATGTTTTAGTCCTGCCGCAATACATCTTGCGTGACCCTTATTATTTCTCATATTTATTAATTTTAATGATTTAATATTATTTAAATTTTTTGTTTCTAAATTTTTTTCCTCTGTTGAAGCATCGTTCACTGCTATTACTGAAAATGTAATTTTAAATTCAGAAATATTAATATCAATTTCTTCAATTAATTTTGTTACAGATTTAAAGTCATTAAAGACTGGAATTAGTATTATAATATTCATTAACTTACTGAGCCTATTAGTCTAAATAGAGATGAAAAAAAACCGTATCCTGAAAGTTCAATTAAAATTACAATCCCAATGATAAATAAAAGTCTCTTGTTTTTTTGGTTTAATTGAAATTTCATTTATATGTTAAGCATTTCATATCTTTGTTGCACAACTGAACTTCACTAGAGTTATAAATCCATTTTGGTCTTTCTGGAAGATGATAAGATATATTTCCCGCAATCCATTCATTACCTTTTATATATTCCATTTTTCCAAGATCCTTGCCCTCTGTTTCATAAAAAACTTTAGCCTGCTCAGCTAACTTTTTGCCATCAAAATCAGTTCTTTTATCAGTTTGATAGATTGAAACATAAGAATACAGAATTGGAGATAATAAGAACAATGCTAGAAAGACAGAAGTAAAAGCTCTCATTTTTTCAAAATTAATTTGTGATTTTAAAATATAAACAAATAACAAGCCAAAGCTTATATAAAATGGTGTCATCCACATAATTCTTATTTTTACACCCATAGTAAAGGAGGTTAGAAATATAAATAAAATAGGAATTAAATTTATTGATATCAAAAACAAAAACTTATCATCATCTAAATTAATATTTATTTTAAATTTTTTAACTAAAACAAAAACCATTAATAAAAATGGTAATATTAATCCAATTTGCTTACTTAAAAATATTGTAGGATGCTTTATATGATTAAAAATACCTGCATCTTCTGAACCAGTTCTGAGAAGTCCATATGTAATAGTTATATAATCGTTTTCGGTTAACCAAATTATATGCGGTAATAAAATTAAGACAAAAGGAATTAATGAAACAAGACACTTAAAATCTAATCTTTTTGTATAAATCATGTAAATTAAAAGCACATCTATTGCTAAACCTAAATAAATAAATAAATATTTTGATAGAAAACCAAGTCCAGCAAAAAGGCCAAGTAATAACCAATCTAATATTTTATTATTCTTCATACCATTCCATAAATAAAAGATCGAAAGAGACCAAAACGGGATTAAACAGACATTTACATTAAATTCAGGTGTAGTGAAGTTGTGGAAATATATTCCCTCTAATAACAAAACAGATAGTAAACAATAAATTTTTTTATCAAAAAAATCTTCAGCTAACTTAAAAACTACAATGAATGAAATTATTATGCAAACTTGACTTAGTAAATAGTAAGCCCAATCTTGAGGTCCAAAAATTTGGTAAATAATTTCTGTTAGGAATGCACTCATTGGTGGGTGCTTATTAAATCCCCAGTCTAGATTACTACCCCAAGCTAAAGCTTCGATAGTATCAAGAGGTAAATTATGATTTGTTAGACTTGGAACTAATGTCCAGATTAATAAGTGCAATGAAAGAAAAATATAAAATAAATTATTAATATTAATTTTATAAACGGCCATTTCTATTAATTTATACAATTAATGCATTCTTGACACTTAATAAATGATGAATATATTCTCAAAATTCATAAATTTGAGCATGGTAAAAATCTCTAAAAAATATACACCTAAAGAAACTGAAAAGTATATGTGTGCTAAACATCTGGCTTTTTTTAGACAAAAACTTACAGACTGGAAAAAGGATTTAAAAAGAACAAACAGTGAAGCAATATTTAATGCTTCAATGGATGACAATAGTGCTTCGGCTGACATAGTCGATCAAGCAAGTTCTTATACAGAAAAAAATGTTGAGATGAGAGCAATCAATAGACAGATAAAATTAATTTCTAAAATTGATGGGGCTTTAAAAAAAATTCAAGATGGAACTTATGGTTTCTGTGAGGAAACTGCTGAACCTATAGGTCTTAAAAGATTAATGGCAAGACCAGTTGCTACTTTATGTATAGCGGCTCAGGAAAAGCATGAAAAGGAAGAAAAAGTTTACGCTGATATTTAAGGGTAATCTATCTCATTGTCTTGATTTAGAACTTTAAATCCTTTTATAACAGCAGGACGTTTAGCAATATCTAAATACCATCTTGATAAACCTTTAAAATTTTCTAAACCAATATCATGTCTTTTATGCCTTGCAATCCACGACCATGTAGCAATATCTGCTATTGAATACTCTTTGCCTGCTAGATATTCACTTTGTGAAAGTCTTTCCTCTAAATCTTCATAAAGTTTTCTCGTAATTTTAAAGTATCGTTCTTCTCCCCATTCACTTTTACCTTTGTGATAATAATGAAATTGATGATGTTGTCCTATCATTGGACCAATCAAACCCATTTGGGCCATTAACCATTGATTTATTTCTAACCTATTCTCTTCAGGATAAAGCATTTTACTTTTTTCACCTAAATACATCAGTATCGCTCCGGACTCAAAGATTGATTTATTATTTTCGTGATCAGTTATTACTGGAATTTTGTTAAATGGGCTGATTTTTTTGAATTCTTCTTTATGTTGTTCACCTTCAGACAAATTTATCTTTGTAACTTTATAATCAAGTTTAATTTCTTCAAGCATGATACTAATTTTCCAACCATTTGGAGTATCAGCAGTGAATAACTCAATCACTATTTTACGCCCAATCTGTCTTTAATTGTGTTTGATGCTGTTGTAAATTCAAATCTGTATTTTTCTTTAGGTCTTGCATACTTGAAACAACCTCTTGCAGCTAGAGCACCTTCATGAAAACCTGATAAGATTAATTTAAGTTTTCCTGGGTAAGTACATATATCGCCAATTGCAAATATACCTTTCTTATTAGTTTCAAAGTTTTCAGTATTAACTGGGATTACTTTTTTGTCTAAATTAAGGCCCCATTCTGCAATTGGACCAAGTTGCATTATTAAACCAAAGAATCCCAAAACATAATCTGCTTTTAATATTTTACTCTCCCCTTCTTCACTTTTAATTTCTACTTCTTCTAAAGATCCATTTCCTTTGACATCTTTAATTGAGTATTTGGTAAATAAATTAATTACATTTTTTTCACTTAATTCTTTAATTTTTTGAACACTCGAAGGTGCCCCTCTAAACTCTTCTCTTCTATGAATAAGTGAAACTTTAGAAGTATTAGATAGTTCAATTGCCCAATCAAGAGCACTATCTCCACCACCAAATATCGCTACAGATTTATCTTTAAAAATTGTTTTGTCTTTAATTGAATATAAAACTGAAGTTCCATCAAACTTTTCTGCACTTTTTGTTGGAAACTTTCTTGGCTCAAACGAACCCACACCACCTGCTATCACAACATTTGGTGTATGAAATTCTTTTCCATTTGTTGTTTTAACAACCCAATTATCATTTTCATTTGTTAGTTCTTGAACTCTGTCATTTAAATGAAAATTAAATTTAAATGGTTTAATTTGTTCTATTAAATTATTAGTAAGTTCTTCTCCAGTACACTCTGGGACTGCAGGAATATCATAAATTGGTTTATCCGGATAAAGTTCTATACATTGACCACCAATTTTATCTAGGTTATCAACTATTTCACACTGTAATCCAATAATACCAAGTTGGTGCGCACAAAATAATCCTGTTGGACCTGCGCCGACTATTACAACATCAGTTTTGATCATTAAACTTGTTTCTCCGGCAGAAAAACACTTAAACCATCTAGGTCATCAGAAACCATAATTTGACAACTTAATCTACTATTAGATTTTGGCTCATAAGATTGATCTAACATATCGTCTTCGCCCATTTCTTTTTTAGGTAATTTTTCATACCAATCCTCTTTGACATAAACATGGCATGTAGCGCAAGACATGCCTCCGCCACAATCTGCATCAATACCAGGTATATCATTTTGAACAGCACCCTCCATGACTGTAAGCCCATTTTGGACCTCAACTATGTGCTCTTTTCCGTTATGTTCAATATATTTGATTTTAGCCATTGCTTTTATATAAGCAC
Organism: uncultured Pelagibacteraceae bacterium; assembly: GCA_902516395.1. Taxonomy (GTDB): domain Bacteria; phylum Pseudomonadota; class Alphaproteobacteria; order Pelagibacterales; family Pelagibacteraceae; genus Pelagibacter. The sequence goes on from CABXYN010000008.1 coordinate 34,157, forward strand.
AAAAAAAAATAGGGCAAGTAATCAAACTCGCCCTATTTTATATATTTGTAACTAATTGTTACTAAGCTCTTCTTGTAGAGTTAGAAACTGCACAAGACCAGATAATTAAACCAAATGCGATTTTATTAACAAAGTCCGCTAAGTTATAGATAACGTTTAACGCGTTACCATCTATTCCACCTGTTAGGTAACCAAAAATGTAACCTAATGGGTAAATAGCCCAACCTACAGTAACAATCATTCTTAAAGCTCCAAATGCAGTTACTAAAGATTTATTTCCAGATTTAGCAGCAACTTTTCCTGCTTCACCTGAAAAGATTTCATAAAGAATGTAAATCCATCCAGCCATACCGATTATGAAACCTAGTGTAGCGTTAATGAATCCAGCTTCTCCAAGATATCCACCAATTAACATAACTAGTGAACCAATTAAGATTCTCCAGAATATGTTCGTGTCAACTTTTCTTACTGCTGAAAGAATTAAGTAAAATTCTACTAGCTGTAGTGGTACAGTAATTAACCAGTCAATGTATCTGTAAACAGTTGGAGTATCACCTGTTTCGATCCAAACTGCTCTCATATACATATAGTGTATAAATGCTATACCTGTTACTAATCCAGCTACGTTTACTGATTTTCTCCATTGTGAACTGACGTTAGCCTGTTCCATAAAGAAAAATGCTGTAGCTGCTAACATACCCATTGATATTAACCAAAACGAAATACCTACGAAATCGTCTGTAGCTAAAAAGGCTGTTGCCGCGTTAGCTGCTGTAGTTGCTCCGAAAAGCACTGCCGCTAATGCTAACATTTTCATTGTCTTCATAAAAAACTCCCTCATAGTTAGTTTTTTTTATTAGTTTAAATTTAAACTACAGACTAATCTAATGATTAGCCTAAAGTTAGGGTTAGATAGCAAATTAATTTAGTTAATTGAAGAGTTTTTGACATCTAAAAAGTATTGATTTTACTTACTTTATAAAATTAAATACAACCTGTTGCATAAAATCATTATAAAAGTGAGTCAAAAAACAAATCACTATGACAGATAGTTTTAATAAAATTTATCAAGAATCTATTCAAAATCCGGAGGAATTTTGGAAAAAAGTATCAGATGATATCTTCTGGTTTAAAAAACCTACAAAAATTTTAAACAAGTCTAACCCACCTTTTTATAAATGGTTTGAAGATGGTGTTACAAACACCTGTTACAACGCTATCGATGTTCATATTGATAACGGTAACGGTGATAAGATTGCTTTGATCTATGATAGCCCTATTACAAACAGTAAAGCAAAGTTTACATATAATGAATTAAGAGAAAAAATTTCAAAATTTGCTGGAGCACTAGATAATCAGGGTGTCAAAAAAGGTGACAGAGTAATTATTTATATGCCAATGATACCTGAGGCGGTTATAGCAATGCTGGCCTGTGGAAGAATTGGTGCAATACACTCTGTGGTCTTTGGTGGATTTGCTTCAAATGAATTAGCAAGTAGAATTGATGACAGCAAAGCAAAAATTTTAATTACAGCTTCTTGTGGATTTGAACCTGGACGAACTGTTGAATATAGACCATTGGTTGATGGAGCATTGAAACTTGCAAAACATAAAGTTGAAAAAGTAATTTTCTTTCAAAGGAAAGATCACGAAGTAAAACTCAACTCTCCGCTTGAAATCAGCTGGGAGGAAGCTCTTAGTAATGCAAAAAATAAAGATTGTGTTGAGATTGGATCAAATGAGTTTGCCTATATTCTATATACATCAGGAACTACAGGTATACCAAAAGGAATAGTTAGAGATGTAGGAGGTCATATAGTTGCTCTTAAATGGACAATGAAAAATATTTATAATATCGATGAGAATGATGTTTGGTGGTCAGCTAGTGATATTGGATGGATAGTTGGACATTCATATATTGTCTATGCTCCATTGTTCAAAGGATGCACTACAGTTTTATTTGAAGGAAAACCAGTTGGAACTCCTGATGCAGGAGTATTTTGGAGAATAATTTCAGAGTATAAAATTAAATCTTTGTTTACAGCTCCAACAGCATTTAGAGCAATTAAAAAAGAAGACCCAGGTGGAAAGTTTTTTTCTAAATATGATTTAAGTTCTTTTGAATCTTTATTCCTGGCTGGAGAGAGAGCTGATCCAGATACAATAAAATGGGCTGAAAATCTTTTAAATGTTCCTGTTATAGATCATTGGTGGCAGACTGAAACTAGTTGGGCAATAAGTTCAAATTGCACTGGGATAGAAATGCAAAAAACTAAGTATGGTTCGGCATGTAAAGCAGTTCCAGGTTATGATGTAAAAATAATTAAACCAGATCATTCAATCGCAGAAACTAATGAGATGGGTGATATAGTTGTTAAATTACCTTTGCCACCAGGTACTTTTCCCACACTTTGGAATGCTGATAAGAGATATGAAGAAAATTATATGACTAACTATAAGGGTTACTATCAAACTTATGATGCAGGACACATCGATGAAGATGGATATATTTGGATTATGTCACGAACCGATGATATTATAAATGTTGCTGGTCATAGATTATCGACAGGTGCTATTGAAGAAGTATTATCTGAACATCAATCAGTTGCTGAATGTGCTGTTCTTGGAATTGCAGATAAATTAAAAGGACAATTACCAATTGGTCTTGTTGTTTTAAAATCTGGGGTTGAAAAAAAAAATGAAACTATTTCAAAAGAATGTATTCAAATGGTTAGAGATAAAATTGGACCAGTTGCAGCATTTAAAGTTGTAATAGTTATAAAAAGATTACCCAAAACAAGATCAGGAAAAATATTAAGAGGAACTATTCGTAAAATTGCTGACAAGGAAGATTATAAAATGCCAGCAACAATCGATGATCCTGCAATTCTGGATGAGATTACTCAAAGCTTAATAGAAAATAAAATTCTTACCAAATAGATTAGTTTAATTTTCAAACCTTATAGGTTTGCCTGAGGCTTCTCCAAGAATTTCTCCATCTTTCATTTTGGTTTCACCATTTATGATTGTATATACTGGGGTACCTTTAAACTTATGTCCATTGAAAGGTGACCATCCACACTTACTCTCTATTTTTTCATTTTTGATTTCGATAATTTTGTTCATATTCACAATTGTAAAGTCTGCATCATAGTCTTCCTTTATATATCCCTTACCTATAATACCAAAAATTTTTGCTGGATTTTCACAGACGAGATTCATTAACTGAACTAAAGTTAGTTTTCCATCATTTACATGGTTCAGCATCACAGGTAATAAGGTTTGAACCCCAGGCATTCCTGAAGGAGTATCTGGATATTCTTTATCTTTATTTGCTTTAAGATGAGGAGCGTGATCCGAACCAATAGTGTCATTATAATTATTTCTTACAGCATACCATAGTCTATCGTAATGACTTTTTTCTCTAATGGGTGGATTCATTTGTGCATAAGTTCCAAGCTTGTCGTAGCAATCTGGAGCAAACATAGTTAAATGTTGTGGAGTTATTTCAAAAGTTATATCTCCTTTATTTTGAGATAAAAAATCAATCTCCTGTTTTGTGGTAATGTGTAAAATATGAGCCTTTTTACCTAGCCTTTTTGCAATTTTAACAATCTTTCTAGTAGAAGAAATTGCACATTCTTCATCCCTCCATATTGGATGTGAATGAACATTGCCTTTTTCTCTTAGCTTCTTTCTTAAATTTAAAATATCTTCATCTTCTGAGTGAACTGCAACAATTTTTGATGTGCTTTCAAAAACTTTTTCAATATCTTCTTCTTTATGAACTAGCAAAGTTCCTGTGGACGAACCAGCAAACAATTTAACACCACAACATCCATCTAAACCCTTTAGGTCAGCTAATTCGCTTTGATTAGTGGGAGTAGCCCCAAAATAAAATGCATGATTACAATACATTCTATTTTTTGCTAAATCTATTTTTCTTTGAAATTCTGCTTTATTTGTAGTTGCAGGATTTGTATTTGGCATTTCAAATACTGAGGTAATACCTCCAACAATTGCTGCTCTACTTCCTGAAGCTAAATCCTCAGTATCGGTTGAGCCTGGTTCCCTAAAATGTGTTTGAGTATCAATACATCCAGGAAGAACAGTAAGTCCGCTCGCATCAATTGATTTACTTGCATCTTCGTCTAACTTTCCAATTTTTATGATCTTGCTATTTTGAATACCTATATCAACATCTTTGAGATCTTTATCAATATAGCACTTTCCATTTTTAATTATTAAGTCTAACATTTATTGAAAAAATACTTATATGATTTGTTATATTATTACAATATGAATAGAAATAATGTTTACATTTTAGAAGATAGAGGTCTTCTTTATATTAATGGAGACGATACTAAAGAGTTTTTACAAAATATAATTACCAACAATATTGAAAATGTATCAGACAACAGAAGTTGTTTTTCAGCTCTTTTAACCCCGCAGGGCAAATATCTTTATGATTTTATAATTATTAAACACAAATCTGGTTATTTTTTGGATTGTGAAAAAAAAATTATTGAAAATTTATATAAACAACTAAATTTATACAAACTAAGATCTAGAGTAGAAATCTTAAATTTAAGTAATGAGTTTGTTGTTGCTAATTTAACAAGAGAAAAATTTCTAGAATTAGAAAATTCAAAAGATGAAGTAGGTTTTACAATAAAGTTTAGAGAAGACCCTGTTCTTTTAGATCCTAGGTCTAACAAATTAGGAGCTAGACTAGTGATTAATTTAGAAAAATTATATCTTTCTATAAAAAAATTAGGGTTAAAAGTTTCAGATGTTACCGAGTATTATGATTTTAGTCATGAATTAGGAATTGCTCAAATAGACACAAATAATCTGCAAGATAAAATATTTGGAATTGAATGTAATTTTGAAGAGCTTAATGGAATTGATTTTAGAAAAGGATGTTATGTGGGACAAGAAAATACAGCAAGAATTAAACTTAAAGATAAACTTAATAAAAGATTATTTGCAATTAAAGTTTTAGATGGTGAGATCAATAGTGAAGAAATTACCTCTGAAAATAAAAATATTGGTAAGTTATTAATAAATAATAAAAATCCATTTGCTTTACTAAAATTACAAAATAAAAATTTCAATTTTGAAGCAGACCTAAAATGTGGAGACGCAAAAATTAAGGTATTAAAACCAAATTGGTTTTAGATTATTTTATAAATTTTGATAAATCTGGTTTGAAGTAATCGGGTCCTTTCATTACTTTTCCAAATTCATTAAATATTGGTTTTCTATCTTTTCCTAATTTGCTCATGTTAGATTTTTGAACTTCTTCAAAACATTTATCCAAGTTAATGCCAAAAGCATGTCCTGCACCATAAGTGACATACAAAATATCCGTTAGTGCATCAGCAACTTCTGTTAAATTTTTTTCTGATATTGCTTGTTTCAGCTCCTCTAACTCCTCATTAATCAATGATATTCTAAGCGAGTTAATTTTATCTGTACTTAGACTTGATGAATCTTTTACATCTTGATTAAAAGTTTTCATGAATATTCCAACCTTTTCAAAATTTGTCATTTTACTCCTATATGATTTTATTATTTTTTAATGTATAAATGATTAAATATACTCTCAAAATTTAAATATGAAATTCAGAAAAGAATATGACAGCATTGGTTCTATTAATGTGCCTGTGGATAAGTATTGGGGTGCATCTACTCAAAGATCAAAAAAATACTTTGATATAGGAGACGTATTGGTCAGACCAAAGTTAATAAAATCCATAGCTATTATAAAAAAAGCAGCTGCTATTACAAATTATAAAAATAAAGATATTAGCCCAAAAGTTTATAAATCAATTGTACGAGCTTCTAATGAAGTTATAGCAGGAAAATTAGATAATCATTTCCCTCTTAAAGTTTGGCAAACTGGTTCGGGTACTCAAACAAATATGAATGTGAATGAAGTAATTTCAAACAGAGCAATTGAAATGCTTAAGGGAAAAAAGGGTACAAAAAAACCTGTACATCCAAATGATCATGTTAATAAATCTCAGTCAACGAATGATGTATTTCCTACAGCAATGCATATTGCAATAACAATGGAAACTAGAGAAAAACTATTACCAAGTTTAGTATTATTAAATAAAGAATTAAAAAAAAAAGTAAGAGAATTTGATAAAATAGTAAAAATAGGTAGAACACACCTTCAGGATGCTACTCCTTTATCATTAGGTCAAGAATTTTCTGGCTACCAATCTCAATTAGAAGAATGCATTAAAAGAATAAAAGTATCACTGCATGAAATTTATTATTTAGCACAAGGCGGGACGGCGGTAGGCACAGGTATTAATACCAAAAAAAATTTTGATAAGAAAATAGTAAATGAAATTAAAAAAATCACCAGGTTACCTTTTAAGCCAGCTAAAAATAAGTTTGCTGCACTTGCTGCTCATGATGCAATAGTAAATTATTCAGGTACCTTAAATACAACTGCAGTATGTTTAATGAAAATAGCAAATGACATTAGATTTTTAGGTTCGGGGCCAAGAGCTGGTTATGGAGAGTTGATATTGCCAGAGAATGAACCTGGATCATCAATTATGCCTGGTAAAGTAAATCCAACTCAATGTGAGGCTGTAACAATGGTGTGTGTGAAAGTAATTGGAAATCATAATGGAATTACAATGGCTGGTTCACATGGTCATTTTGAACTTAATGTTTTTAAACCTTTAATAATTCATAATGTACTTCAATCAATCCAAATTCTGTCAGATAGCACAAAAAGTTTTGCAAAGTATTGTATCTCTGGACTAAAGGCTGACAAAATCAGAATTAAAAACTTATTAGCCAACTCTTTAATGCTGGTAACTGCCTTATCTCCAAAGATTGGCTACGATAATGCAGCAAAGATTGCTAAGAATGCGTTAAAAAATAATACTACTCTAAAAGCTGAAGCACTGAAATCAGGGTTAATAAATGAGAGAGAATACAATAAAATTGTTGATCCTAATAAAATGATAAAACCAGACTAACTATTTATAATATTTTTAACTAAAGATTTAAGCTCTTGAGAATTTCTAATGTTATATCTAATCATATTACTTTTTTTATCTTTATATGCTGTTTGATTAATTTTTATATCAAATACTGATATTATTCCGGTATTTATATTTTTATCAATTTTAAAATACATCACATTTATATTTTTCACTCTGTCTAACTTTACTTGAAATTTTTTAGCGAATTCTTTTTTGTTTTTTATTTGTAAAGAATTTGATGAATGAAATATTATGTCACCACTTTCTTCTTTGTATTTTATTTCAGTTTTAATTTGGCCAATTTCACCAATATTGAATAAAACTTCACTTAAATTAATAGTTTTTTGGCTTATATTTAAACTTATGTTACCGCTTCTTATAAGCTCGTGCTCTATATTATTTAAAATTAATTTGATATCTCCATTTACATTACCTAATAAATTGGGTTTTAAGTTTAATATAGAAAACATTAATTCATCTATCAAAAAATTTAGATTTTGCTTATTCAAAGTAATATTCGAATTGAGATAAAAAGGAGATAACTCAATTGTTGAATTAATTTTTATATCATTATTATTTTGTGGAGATTTTAAAGAAATAATATTATTTTTTAATTGGTATCCTATTTCAATATTCCTATTTAGGAAGTTTAGTGAAGTTGCACCTTCAAAACTAGAATTATTATCATAGTTTAATTCATTTTTTATCAAAATATTTGGTTCTTTAAAATCTATTTCTATTTGTGAATTCATTTGAGAATTGTATTTTTTTTTCCAAAATGATTTAAAATTTAAATCAAACAAATTGCCTTTGATATTTAATTTTTTGAAATCATCTTGTCGAGATGTAATAAAATTAATTTTTTCAATAGGAGATATAATTAAAGTTTCATCATTCTCATCGACTACAAATATTTTACTTTTTTTAATATAAATTGCCTTACTTTCACTATTATGAAAATAATTTCTTAAAACGTTATATTCTTTTTTTTTTATTAAAAAATTTGTATTTTGTATTTCGAATTTTTCAAAGTTTATTTTAGATTTTGGATATAAACTATTGGAGCTCATAAAAACTTTTAAGTTTTTTATATCAAATGAAATACTTTCATTATTGTTTTTATCTATTGATAATGATGAATCGCTAATTAATAAATGAGGCTTTGGAAGTAATTGATACTTTATGTCACCATTTATATTTAAGTTAATATTAAAATCAGATGAAAACTTACTTTCAATGATGTTTTCTATACTTTTATAATTAAATAAAACTGGTATTGATAAATAAATGCCAAATAAAAAACACAATGCAACTAATAAAAAAATGAATTTAGCAAATATTGTTACTTTCAATTTTTTTATCATTAATCCAATATCGCTTAAAATTAAAAAAAATAAACGATGAATTTGGATTATTTAACAAATCTTAATGAAAGCCAGGAGGAAGCGGTTCTGAATTTAAACGGACCTCTTTTGATTGTTGCGGGAGCAGGCTCAGGAAAAACCAGAGTTCTTACAGCTAGAATTGCCCATATTGTCAAACAACATAAGGCATTTCCCAATCAGGTCTTAGCAGTAACATTTACAAACAAAGCTGCAAAAGAAATGCAATTGAGAGTTTCTAAATTCTTAAGAAAGGAGGCAACTGGTCTTCCATGGTTAGGGACATTTCACTCAATTAGTGCAAAAATATTAAGAAAACATGCAGAAGCAGCTGGATTAAAATCTAATTTTTCCATTATTGATCAAGATGACCAGGTAAGATTAATAAAAAATATTTGTAAATCTGAAAATATAGATACAAAAAAAATATCCCCAAAATATATTTTAGCTGTCATTGATAAATGGAAGAATAAAGGGTTTTACCCTGAAGAAGTTGTGCTCAAACGTAAAGATATATTAGAAAAAAGTTTTCTTGGAATTTATAAAATTTATCAACAAAAATTAATAGATTTAAATGCTGCTGATTTCAGTGATTTAATACTTCATACTGTTAAAATCTTTGAAAGACATAGAGATATATCAAAAATGTATTCAAAAAAGTTCAAATACATTTTAGTTGACGAATATCAAGATACTAACTTTATTCAAAGTGAATGGCTTAAATTTCTAGCAAAATATAATCAAAATATTTGCTGTGTTGGTGACGATGATCAATCAATATACAGCTGGAGAGGAGCTGAAATTAAAAATTTTCTTCAATTTGAACACGTTTACGAAAATACAAAAATAATAAGATTAGAAAAAAATTATAGATCAACTCAGAATATTTTAAACGTAGCATCAAATATTATTGAGAATAATCAAAATAGAGTTGGAAAAAAACTTTTTACAGACCAAGAAGACGGTGAACTTGTGACTTTGAACTGTTTTAGAAATGTAAAAGATGAAGCAACTGAAATTGGTTCTAATATTGAAGATTTAAAAAATAAATTTTCATTAAACGAAGTTGCAATTCTTGTAAGAGCTATTTTTCAAACTAGAGAATTTGAAGAAAGGTTTTTAAAGATCGGTGTTCCATACAGAATTATTGGTGGTATTAAATTTTATGAAAGAGCTGAAGTAAAGGATTGTGTTGCATACTTAAAAACAGTTTTTCAACCTCAGGATGACTTAGCCTTTGAGAGAATTTTAAATGTTCCAAAAAGATCTATTGGGGATACTACTGTAAAAATTATTAACAATTTTGCGAAATTAAATAAATGCTCATTAGAAGTTGCCTCAAAACATTTAATTGAACAAAATAGAATTAAACCCAAAACGAAATTAGGTTTAAATTCCCTTTTAAATCTTTTAGAAAAATGGAGAAATGACTTAAAGAGTAAAATGAGTCATAATAAGCTATTACAAATAATTCTTGATGAGTCTGGATATAGTGAAATGCTTAAAAATAAGAAAGACTTAGAAAATGAAAATAGATTAGAAAATATAAAGGAATTATTAAATGCAATGAAAGAATTTGATAATTTGGAAAGTTTTTTAGAGCACGTTGCTCTTGCAACTTCATTAGACCAAGATTGGCAGAGTGAAAAAGTCAATTTAATGACAATACACGCATCTAAAGGACTAGAATTTGATGTCGTATTCTTGCCAGGGTGGGAAGAGGGTTTATTTCCTCATCAGAAAAGTATTGAGGAAAAAGGCGAAAGTGGATTAGAGGAGGAAAGAAGATTGGCTTATGTGGCGATTACCAGGGCAAAAAAGCTTGCTAAAATATCTTTTTCTATGAATAGATTTTATCAAGGAGACTGGATAGACAGTATGGCATCAAGGTTTGTGGATGAGTTACCAGATGAATATATTAAAAAAAATAATAATTTTGTAGATGAAAAAGAAGAAGATTTTGAATTTAACCAAGATATAGATTTCGATAGTGATAGTGAAATTAGGAGTCCTGGTTGGATACGATATCAAAAAAAATTAAAATGAGTGCTAGAATAAATAACATTATCTTTTCAAATAATTTAGATGGATATATTTTACCAAAAAACGATAATTATTTTACCGAATATTCTAAATTAAATAATTTAAAATCAATTACAAAATTCTCAGGTTCTGCAGGATTTGCAATTTTTTTGAAAAATAAAAAATATTTGTTTGTTGATGGTAGATATACTATTCAAGCAGAAAAGGAATCAGGAAAAAAGTTTAAAATTTGTGAAATTCCATATGTGTGGCCTAAAGATATTTTAAAGAAGCAAATTAAAATTGGATACGATCCTGATCTTTTTACATGGTCAACTATAAACAAATATTTTGGAGCAAACTATAACTTAGTTCCTTTAAAAATTAAATTTGAAAATAAGAACTTGACTAAAAATGATTATCCATTTTTTAGCTTAGATTCTCTTGTATCAGGTGAAAGTGTAAATAAAAAAATTGATCGATTAATTCAAATTATGAAAAAAAAGAAAATTGATTATACATTTATTAGCTCAGGTGAAAATATTTGTTGGCTACTAAATATCAGAGGTAGAGATCTTCCAAATTCTCCTGTTGCTAATTGTAAAATGATCATAACAAAAGATAAAAAAATCTATTTTTTTGCAAATCAAAATAAAATTGAAAAAATAAAACTAAGTCTCAAAAAATTAAAAATATATTTTCTTGAAGAAAATAAAATTTTAAATTGCTTAGTTAGATTAAAAAATGGGAAATTTTCCATAGATGGTAACACTTGTTCAATTCATGAAGAAAGTTTAATCAGCTATAAATTTAAAATAATTAACCGAGAAGACCCTATTTATAATTTAAAATCTTTAAAAAATAAAATTGAGATTAAAAATATGGTTAATGCACATATTGAAGATGGCATTGCTTTAACAAAATTCTTATATTGGATTAAAAATATTAAAGTAAATACTCTTACAGAGAAAATAATAGAAAGAAAATTAGAGAGTTTTAGAAAAAGTAGAAAAAACTATTTGTACCCAAGCTTTGATACAATTGCTGGATCTGGACCAAATGGAGCAATTATACATTATAGATCCGATAAATTTTCAAACAGAAAGTTAAGGAAGTATGATTTACTGTTACTTGATTCTGGTGGTCAATATAAGTGGGGAACAACAGATGTAACAAGGACAGTATGTTTTTCAAATGTCTCAGATAAAGTGAAGAATATATTCACAAGAGTTTTGAAGGGTCACATTGCTGTAGCCTTATCCAATATAAAAAAAGAGATAAATGGCCATAATATTGATAAAATTGCTAGAAAAAGCCTAAACTCTGTAGGTCTTGACTACCGGCACGGTACTGGCCATGGAGTAGGGGCATTTCTTAATGTTCATGAAGGACCACAGGGAATATCAAAAAATAACTTCATAAAATTAAAAGAGGGAATGATTTTAAGCAATGAACCTGGTTTTTATAAAAAAAATGATTTTGGAATAAGAATTGAAAATCTAGTTTTTATTAAAAAAATCAAATCTAAACTTTTATTTGAAAATCTAACAATGGCACCAATTGATAAAGACCTAATTAATATTAAAATGCTTAACAAAAAGGAAAAGAATTATTTATTTAAATATCACTTCAAAGTTTACAACAATATTTCACCATTTTTAAATAAAGACGAAAAAAAATGGTTAGCTAGCCTAATCTAGCAAGTTAAGCCATTCTTTTTGAGATAAAATTTTTATTCCTAATTCTTTAGCTTGTTGTACCTTACGATTTGTAGGCTTTTCACCAATTATTAAGTATTTCAATTTCCTATTCACTGAACTTACTACAGACCCTGAATTCTTTTCAATTAAAGACTTTGCTTCAGCTCTACTCATATTTAACAATTTTCCAGTGATCATAAATGTATTATTTAAAAGTTTACCATTTTTATTTAATATAGTGTAAGAAATATTTAAGATAGAAGACAATTTTTCAATTATTTTATAATTTGACTTATTTTCAAAAAAAGTTTTCAAAGAATTTATTTGAGTTTCACCAATTCCATCTATATCTAAAAATTCATTTAATTTATCTTTATTTACTAAAATTATAAAATTTTTTATAGACTTTACGTATTCCGCCAAAAGTTTTGCATTTTCAATTCCAATATGTCTTATTCCGATAGCATACAAAAATCTATCCAAAGAAACTTTTTTTGATTGATCGATAGAGTATTTTAAGTTTGAAACAGATAGGTCTCCCCAACCTTCTAAATTTGATATTTTATTATAATCTAAATTATATATATCTTGTGGAAATCTAATTAAATTGAGATCCCAAAAATTTTCTACAACTTTTTTTCCAAGACCATCAATATTCATCGCATCTTTTGATATAAAATGTTTAATTTTTTCAATTGCAATTTTTTCACAATCATAACCTTCATTTGTACACCTTCTTACAGCATCGTATTTTTTTGTAGTTTTATTAAATTCTTTTATTGTTATTGAACCACAAGAAGGGCAATTATTAGGAAAAATAAATTTTTTGGATTTTTTTTCTCTTTTTTTAAGATCAACTGAAACAACATGAGGAATAACATCACCTGCTCTCTCTACTTTTACAGTATCACCAAGTCTTATATCTTTTCTAATGATTTCATCTTCATTATGAAGTGTTGCATTAGAAACTACTACACCGCCGATATTTACTGGCTTTATTCTTGCGACTGGAGTTAATGCGCCTGTTCTGCCAACCTGAATATTTATGTCTTTTATTATAGAATATGCACTATCCGCTGAAAATTTATGAGCTATAGCCCATCTAGGAGAATTTGCTGTAAATCCTAATCTGTTTTGAAGACTAAGATTATTTATTTTATAGACTAAACCATCAACATCATACTTTAAATCAAATCTATCATTCTCAAATTTTTTGTGAAAACTTTCTAAATCTTTAATAGTTTTTAAAACCTTATTATGCTCATTTATTTTAAAACCCCATTTTTTTAATGAACTTAAAAAATCAGACTGTTTCTTTATTTTATCGCTTTTAAAATAACCATAAGTATAAGCTATAAAGTTAAGTGGAATTTTGTTAGTTTCTAATGGATTTTTTTGTCTTAAAGAACCTGATGCAGCATTTCTAGGATTGGCAAAATCATTTTTTAACTTTTCAAAATCATCTTTTTCTATGAAAACCTCGCCTCTGATATCTATATCTTTTGGGAAATCTTTGTTGCTTATTTTATGTGGTATATCATTGATTGTTTTTAAATTTTCAGTAATTACTTCACCTGTCGTGCCATCTCCACGTGAAACACCTATTATCAATAAACCTTTTTTGTACGTTAGTGAAGCAGAAATTCCATCTATTTTTGGTTCAACACTATATTCTAATTCTATTTTTTTATTAAGGTAATTAAATATTTTTTTTTCAAAATTTTCTAAATCATCTTTGTTGAAAGCATTTGATAAAGATAACATTCTAACTCTATGTTTTGATTTTTCAAAATTTTTTGAAGGAGAAAACCCTAAAATTTTTGAAGGTGAAGAATTGCTTTTTAAATATGAATACTTTTTTTCTAAATTTAAAATTTGTTTTTTGAGATCATCATATTTTTTATCAGATATTAAAGGCTTACTGTCCTCAAAATAATATTTATTATGTTTTGATATTTCACTTACTAGTTTTTCATAAATTTTTTTAATTTCACTATCGTTCATTACCTATTAATCAAATAATTTTTTAAATTTTTGAAGTAAAGATTTTTGTTTATTTATATCTTGATTAATCTCAGCTTTTTTATATTTTTTATTTAAAATTTTATAAGATAATTCATACCATTCGCTTGATTGATAATTATAACCAAGCAAAGAAGCATATTTCTTTGCCTCTTTTGTGAGGCCAAGTTTATAATTTATTTCGATTAATCTAAATAACGCTTCTTCTATAAAAATGGTCGTATCATAATCATCTACTATTGTTTTATATCTATTTATTGCTGGTATCCATTTTTCTCTATCAAGATAATAATTTGCAAGATACAACTCTTTTGAAGCTAGAATTTCTTGGATTAATTCGAGCTTATAACTTGCATCATTAGCAAAATCAGTATTAGGAAATTCTTTAATTAATAACATAAAATATTTTTTTGATTTGATAATTTCACCTAAATCTTTTTTTTCATCAACTATCTGGTTATAATGGCTTATAGCTAATAAATAATAAGCATAATCTGTATCAGGATGGTTTTTGTATTTTTCAAGAAACCTCTCCAACTCAAAAATTGCATCAGAAAAATAGTATTGAGAATAATATGCATATGCTGCCATCAATGTTGATCTTGGAGCCCAAATAGATTGTGGATACAGAAGTTCTACCTCATTAAATTTCTTTGCTGCAAAAAAAATATCTCCTCTATTAAATTCCTTCAAACCTTCATTATATGCTTCAATCATTTGTTGTTCTAAATTATCTTCTTTAATTAAAGAGACTTTATCTTTTTTTTCAGAACATGCTGTAATGGCTAATAAAATAAAAACAGATATAAGGAAATTATGAAATTTCATCAGAGAATTTTAACAGAATATTTTTAAAATTCTAATTTTTAAGCAATAGATTTAAGGTTGTGACGATTATTTATTAATGAATGGGGTAAATTTTTTCCTTTAATCTCTAGTAAGGAATAGTTTTTAGTATCACTGAAGACTTTTCTCAATAATTTATTTGTTAAACTGTGGCCTCCATGTCTACATTTAAGAGATCCTATAATTCTATAACCGACTAAATATAGATCTCCCATACAGTCGAGAATTTTATGATTGACAAATTCATTTTTATTTCTCAATCCATTCTTATTAAGTATCTTGTCGTCTTTAACAACAATTGCATTCTCGAGGGAACCACCTTTTCCTAAACCAATCTTTTTAAGTTTATCTATATCTTCGTAAAGACAAAAAGTTCTTGAATTAAAAATATCATCCAGATTATCTTCAAATACATTAACTTTATTTTTCTGATTTTTTATAAATTGATTTTTATAATTTATTTCAAACTCTATTTCTAAAGTTGTGTTCGATTTATCTAATGAAATATATTTGTTTCCTTCTTCTAATTCGATAAAATTATTAATTTTTATTAATTTAATTGGAACATCGCTGGTTTTCAATCCTGTTTCTTTTAAAATTTTTATAAAGTTTTTTGCTGACCCATCGAGAATTGGAACTTCTTGTGAATCAACTTCTACTATTGCATTGTCTACTCCCAGACCTAAAAGTGCAGCCATAAGATGCTCAATTGTTGATATTTTAACGCCAAACTGATTTGACACTGTGGTACAAAGCGTAGCTTCACTTACATTTTCAAAATTTGGAATTACAATATTATTTTCATTTAAATCTATTCTTTTAAAAATAATTCCAGAATTTGGATATGAAGGTAAAATATTCATCTTCACTTGTTTTCCAGTATGGATGCCAATACCGGAGAAGGATACTTTTTTAGCTATAGTTGATTGTGATAAAACTGCCATTAGCAAAATATATAAAATGATAGAAGATTTAATATTCAAGTAATATTACAAGAAAATACAATTATTTAGAAAATAGATTAAAAAATTTCTCAAAAAAGCCGTATTTATTTGGTTTTTTCTTTGTTTTTATAATAAAACTCTCTTCACTCATATTGTAATCAAGGCCAGCCTGACAAATAAAAGAATCATCTTCCTCATTATAAGAAATTATTTCAGAAATAAGTTTTTTTATTCTCAAATTATAATTGTTTAACAATAATTTAGCTCCACCTCCAATTAATATTAATTTTGTTTTTAAAAGAGGATCTATTTGTTTGATACTTTTTTTTTGAAACACAACTAAATTTATGATTTCATCTATCCGTGCCTCTATAACCTGTTTCAAAAGATCACCGGATATATTTTTTTCTAAAATTTCACTATATAGATTAGTTTGATTCAAATCGTTTTTGCTGAAAAATTTATCATTTTCTAATTTATTAAACTTTATTTTTAAGTCTTCTGAATAATCAAAATCCAGCTGTAAAACTTTAGAAATATCTTTTGTAATATTATTCCCACCTAATGGTATTGATTTAAATAACTCTAGTTTACCATTTTTAAAGATAAAACCACTTGTTCTTTCGAAACCAATATCTAAAAAAAATAGAGAATCTGTAATACTAAAATTTTTCTTATATGAAATAGTTTTTACATAACTTGAGCAGTACAAATTTAATATCTTTAAATTATTTTTTTTAAATTTATTAGATATATTTTCAATTAAAATTTTACTTAAACATATAAATTTGATTTCTAATATTAAAGACTTTATTTTAATATCGTCAGAAATTTTTTCTAAAGTTTTATTCTCATCAGTTATAATATTGTTAATTAATAAATGTATTACTTGATCTTTAAAGTTATTTTGAGAAATTAAAAATAGAGCTTCTTCTATTAAACTATTATAAACCTTTTTAATTGATGTAGCATGGTCAAATACCTTTTTAATAGAAATATCTAAAGTGTAAAACTTTGGGGAGTCATATAAAACAACAACATTATCTATATGCGAAGATAAATATTTTTCTGCATCTCTTATTAAAATATTTAACGATTTTTCTAAACTATCAATAATTTTCTGTTTAGAAGAATAAATACTGTTATTTGTTTTGTTAAAAACTCCTAACTTTAAATTTTTAGATCCCACATCTATTATAGCATCAAAGTTATTCATTAAAATTTGTTAATATAATTTGATTTGTTATTCTAAGATCTATAGTTTGTTTATTTGATAAGTTATCATTATCTAATAATTTTTTATAAATTTTTATTGATTCATCTATATTTTGGGAAGGTAACTTTAGCGTTAGTTTATTTTTAAATAATAAGTCCCATCTTTTGGTTTTGTAATAAAAATATTTTTCTATTTTTTGCAGATCTACCTGATTATCATTTAACATATTTTGTAATTCAAGATATTCATCTATTCCGAATTCTCCAAAAACTAAAGGTATATAATTTGTTTCATTGAGTTGGTTCGATTTTATGAATTTTCCATTTTTACC